>CAZIAA010000009.1:0-4078 GCA_964537365.1 uncultured Sandaracinobacter sp. | reverse complement strand
CGAAGCCGCGCGCCGGCTGCAGGCGGGGGAAGGCGATTCCGCCTTCAACGCCGCCAAGATCGTTACTGCGAAATTTTTCGTTGAACAACTGCTGCCGCAGGCGCCGGCATTGCTTGGGCCGATCACGCGCGGCGGCGAACTGCTGTTCGCCATCCCGGAGGAAGCGCTGGCGGCACGTTGAGGGCGTTCGCCGGGCGGGCCGGGGTCAGGCGTGAAATGCCGGCAGCCGGCTGGCGGCCGCAGGGTCGCCCAGCGCCAGAAACGGCCCGTTCAGATAATCCGCCTTGCCATAGCGGAACGGCGTGCTGCCCTCTGCGCTGGTTTCCGCCAGAGTGAGGCCGCCGGCGGCGCGCAATATGGCGTCCGCCGCGGCGGTGTCCCATTCCGATGTCGGGCCGAAACGGGGATAGATATCGGCCGCGCCTTCGGCCAGCAGGCAGAATTTCAGGCTTGAACCCCGGGCTTGGGCCTCGTGCCGGCCGAGGCTGCCCAGCCAGTTGCGGGTGCGATCCTCCAGATGCGCGCGGCTGGTGGTCACCACCGGGCAGGAATTGCACGGCCGGCCGTGGATCGGCACGCGGGCCTGTCCGGGCTGCTCTTTCCAGGCGCCAAGCCCGCTGCCGCCTGCCCACAGCGTTGCAGTTGGCGGGTGCAGCACCAGCCCCAGCACGGGGGCTGCATTTTCGATGAGGCCGATGTTGACGGTATAATCCAGCCCGCCTTCGACATAGTCGCGGGTGCCGTCCAACGGGTCGATCAGCCAGAACCGCGCCGCAGGTGCCGGTTGCCGGCCGGCGGCGCTGGCTTCTTCGCCGACGATGATGGCGTTATTGTCCAGTTGCCGGATGGCCTGTGTCAGCAGCGCTTCGGCTTCTTCGTCGGCGTCGGTCACCGGCGACTGCGGCTGGTTGCGGCTGGCGGCTTTCTGGCGCGTGGCAAAGCCCTGCTGGCGATAATCCTCGATCAGCCGGCCTGCGGCCTGCATGGCTGGCCGCAATGCTTCGGCAAATGCGGACAGGCGGGCGGAATCGAATAATGGGTCGGGCATGCGGCTGTCTGTCAGCCCTTCCAGTCGATGGTGATGGCGTCCATATCCGGCCGCCGGCGTTCGGCGACTGGCTCGGCGGCGGTGCCAAAGAAGAAATAGCCGGCGACCTGACCGCCGGGCACGCCCAGTGCTTCGGCAATGCCGGGCACCAGCGCCGCCCGCCCGGTCCGCCAGCTGCTGGCAAAGCCGAGTGCGGTTGCCGCCAGCAACAGCCCGAGGCCGACCGATCCGACCGCCAGTTCCTGTTCGAATTGCGGAACCTGGGGGTGCGCTTCGGGCGTCGACAGCAGGGCGACGAGGGCGGGGGCATGATGGGCGAAACTGGCCAGCGCTTCCAGATCGCGCGAGCTGGCTTCGGGGTCGGCGTCGGTGGTCAGATCCATCAATGCCTTTGCAAAGGCGTCGCGGTCCTGAATGATGACGAAACGCCAGGGCACGATCTTGCCATGGTCCGGCACGCGCGATGCGATTTTCAGGATTTCCCGCAATTGTTCCGCACTGGGGCCGGGCGCGGCCAGCAGCCGGGGCTTGGTGGAACGGCGCGTTTGCAGCAGGCTGAGCGCGGAGGAACGGTCGTTCAGGATGTGCGAATTCATGACGCAGGTTCTTGGCATGGATCTTCAAAGGAAGCTAGGCTGGGTTTGCCATGCCAGTTGCACTGCCGCCCATACCGCCGCCGGCGCAAACCATATTTGTCGAAGGCGAAGCAATCACGCCGGCCGCCGGTGGCGAAGCCTTTGGCGCGCTGTATCTGCGGCCCGATGATCTGCAGCCGGTGTCGGGCCGGGTCGAGGATGCCCTGCGCGAAATTGGCGGGCTGCAGCTATTTCGCACTGCATCCACCCGCACCGCCAATCCGACCGCCGAAGGGCTGACGGCGCGCGGCTTTGCCGGCAATGCCAGCAGCCGCATCGAAGTCACTTTGGATGGCGCGCCGCTGGCCGATCCGTTTTTCGGATTCATCAGCTGGGGCGCACTGATCGGCCAGCCGCTGGCCGCGGGGGAACTGCTGCGCGGCGGCGGGCTGGGCGGGCCGGGAGCGCTGGCAGGCACATTGGCGCTGTCGACCGCCGTGGGCCAGCGCCATATCCGCCTGCGCGGCGGCAGCCGCAATTCCTTTGAAGGCGATGCCAGCCTGTCCTTGCCGGTAACGGGCGGCTGGCTGGGGTTGTCGGGCGGTTATGTGCGCGGCGACGGGCATTTGCTGGTGCGCCATCCGGGCGCGGCCGATATCCCGGCGCGCTATCGGCAATGGTCGCTGGCGGGGTCGGGCCATGGCCAGCTTGGCGATGTGCAGATAGATGCCCGCCTCGCCGGCTTTGCCGACCATCGGCTGCGCGGTGTCGAAGGCGCGGACATCCAGTCGCAGGGGGGCGACATCAGCCTGCGCGCGCGACTGCAGCGCGGCTGGGCGGTGGATGTTCTGGCCTGGGGCAAGCTGCGTGATTTTGCAACGGTGATCCGGCCTGTTGCGGCCGACCGCAGCACAGCCAACACCACCCTCGATCAGGTCAAGACACCCGCTTCCGGCTGGGGTGTGGAACTGGGAGTCGAACCGGCGCTGGGCGACAATCAGGCGCTGCGGCTGGGCGCGGCCTGGCGTGCCGCCGATGGCCAGACCGAGGAATATTTCCGCTATGCGGATGGTGTGCCTAATGGCTGGCGGGTAGCCGGCGGCACACAGGATGTCGGCAGCCTGTTCGCCAATGCCTCGGCGCGCGTTGCCGGCAATATCCTGCTGACGGCGGCCGGGCGCGCCGATTACTGGCGGCTGGGGGCGGGGCGGCTGCGTGAAATCGCGCTGGCAACGGGTACCGCTACGGTCGATGCGCCATCCGCGCCGCGCAGCGGCTGGGAAGGCAGCGGCCGGCTGGGGGCGGTCTGGCGGCCGGTCCCGGCGGTGCAATTGCGTCTGGCCGGCTATCGCGGCTGGCGCTTGCCGACGCTGAATGAACTGTATCGGCCGTTTCGCGCCGGCGCCGATGCAACGGCTGCCAATGCCGATCTCGATCCCGAACATTTATGGGGTGGCGAAATCGGCATGGGCTGGCAGCCAATGCCCAGCATCGACATTTCCGCCAGCTATTTCTGGAATCGGCTGAGCGGCTCCATTGCCAATGTCACGCTGGGCACCGGGCCGGGCAATTTCCCGACTGTCGGTTTCGTCGGTGCTGGTGGCCAGTATCGCCAGCGCCAGAATCTGGGCGCAATTCGTTCACATGGAGTCGAAGCCGAAGCGCGCCTGCCATTGGGGCCATTGTCATTGCGTGCCAGCGCGGCACTGGTCGATGCCCAGGTGGAAGGCGGCGCGCTGGATGGCATGCGCCCGGCCCAGGCACCGAAATATTCCGGCAGTGTGGCGCTGGGCTGGGAAGGGGCGGATGGGCATGCCGCGCGGCTGACGTTGCGCCATGTCGGCGCGCGCTTCGAGGATGATCTGAACCGCCGTGAACTGGCGGCATCGACGACTGTGGACGCGGCCGTATCCATTGTGCTGGCGCGGCAGTTCCAGTTGCAGCTGGAGGCCGAGAATCTGACCAACGCCAAAATCGAAACCGGCTTTTCCGGCAGTGAAGTGGAAATCGGCCAGCCCCGCACATTGTGGCTGGGATTGCGCTGGGCGCCCGGCCGCTGAGGCCGGCGCCCAAAGCGCAGCAAGGCTCAGGTGTCGAGAAAGCTGCGCATCTTGCGGCTGCGCGACGGGTGCTTCAGTTTCCGCAGCGCCTTGGCTTCGATCTGGCGGATGCGTTCGCGGGTGACAGAGAACTGCTGCCCGACTTCCTCAAGGGTGTGGTCGGTGTTCATGCCGATACCAAAGCGCATGCGCAGCACGCGCTCCTCGCGCGGGGTCAGGCTTGCCAGCACGCGGGTGATGGTTTCCTTCAGATTGGAATGAATGGCGGCATCGACCGGAATGATGGCGTTCTTGTCTTCGATGAAATCGCCCAGATGGCTGTCTTCCTCGTCGCCGATGGGGGTTTCGAGGCTGATTGGTTCCTTGGCGATTTTCAGCACCTTGCGCACCTTGTC
>CAZIAA010000008.1:0-14800 GCA_964537365.1 uncultured Sandaracinobacter sp. | reverse complement strand
AGCGCGGCCGTGAGGCTTTCCATGGATTGCCGGCTGGCGTCGATCGGGGTCGTAAAACCAGTGAATTGCGCAGTGGCGGCGGAGGCCTGTGCCGACAGATCATCCAGAAAGGCGCGGCTGGCTTGCTGGCTGGCCTCGATCCCCGCGTCCAGTTGCCGCAGCGCCTGAGCGCTGTGCTCGGTCAGTGTCGTGGTGGTTGCGGCCGCGGCATTCAGTCGCGCTTCAATCGAATTGGCGGTGTCCGCCAGGGCCGTGACCTGCTTGGACAACTCGCTCAGGGACTGGCCGGTCAGGGATTCGAATTGCGCATAGCTGCCGGAAAGACTGGCGGTCAGGCTCTTGCTGGCGTCGATCAGGGTCTGACGCTTGGCCGCCAGTGTGTTTTCCAGAATGTCGAACAGGCTGTCCGCTTCGCTGCGTATGGCGCGCATGCCGGCATCGGCCTGACCGCGCGCTTCGGCAAGTGCCGTGGCCGTGGCCGCGCCCTGTCGGCCGAGCGCGTCCACTTCGCTGCCAATGCCTCGGGCAGCGGCCTGCAGCCGGTCGGCTTCGGCGCTGGCACTGGTAGCGGCATTGGCGAAGCCGTCGATCAATGTGGCAATCGTCTGGCTGGCTTCCGGCAGCGTGGCATGCAGGGCGTGCTGCGCTGCATCGGCGGATTGCCCGGCCTGTTGCAACTGGTCGATCAATTGCTGCGTCGCCTGTGATCTCGAATCGAGAGAGGCAGAGAGATGCGTCAGTGTTTCCAGTTCGTCGGCCAGGGCATGGCGCAGCGATTCGATGCGCGCGGCCAATCCAGCGAGGCGGCTTTCGCTTTCCTCCAGCGAATCCGGTGTGGGCAGCAGTGGTTGCGGCCGGCCGGGTCCGATGGCAGCAGCGAAAGCATAGATGGCAGCAACCGGCGCCAGGGTGACGGCCATGGTCCAGGGGGAAAACAGCACTGCATTGGCGGTTGGCGCCATGTCGGCATTTTCGGCATTGGTGAACGCCCAGATGCAATAGCCGATCCAGCCCAGGCTGAGCAGGCTGGCGATCCAGAACGCCGGGCGCGGGAATGGTCTGGCTTCAGGCATGTCCGTTCATGGCTCCCGGAGTGTTGTGTGCGGCGGGTTTGTCATCCGAATCGGGTCCGGCTTCGGCCTGGCGCAGGGCGCGGGCGGTGCCGAACGCCAGCAGCGTCAGCGGCAGGATTTCCCAGATCCAGTAGAGCATGGGGTTTTGCAGAAGCACCGCCACCCAGATTGCAAAGGTGCGGCCGTTGGCGCTGAGCGGCGCCATCAGACGGAAGATTCGCACGGTTTTTTGCCGCCACTGGTGCAACAGGCGGGCGCGCTCGGTTGCATCGGCAGCGGCCAGCGCATCGTCGAAATGCCGGGTGCGGTTGCCCAGCAGGCTTTCGCCACGATTATACAATTGCTCGATGAAACCACCCACCTGCGAACGTCGGATGGCAGTGAAATTGCCAGCCAGACGGCGAATATAGGTCGCCCGCTCGCCTTCGTAGAACAAGGCCTGCAGGATATGACAAACGCCCGATAATATGGCGGCGGCGAGGGCCAGTTGCGGATCCGGCGAGGTAAACGCAAGCGCCAGATTAACCGCGACAAAAGCGGTATAATCCGCCACGCCATCGAGCAGCCGGCCAAGCGCGCTGGTTTTGCCGGTGGCGCGCGCGAGCTTGCCGTCCAGACCGTCCATGATGTGCCAGCCGAGCATGAACAACAGGCCGATGGTGGCGAATCGCCAGTCGGCCCAGCGCAGATAGGCGCCGGCCGCGAGCAGCCCGAAGATCAGGCCGGTGGCGGTGACGGCGGTCGGGTGCAGCTGCAACCGAATCGCCAGTGGCAACAAAGCTTCCCCGATCGGGTGAATCAGGAACCTGTTCGACAGGGGTTCGATTTCGGTTGGACGTGCAGTGTTCATGAGCGAGCCAATTGCGCCATAGCGCTTCCGGCTGGCAAGCCTTGAGTGTGGCGGCTAAGGGCCATTCGCATGGAATTCACGGCATTATTGATGATTGGCGAGGCGGACGCCTGCGGAGAACCGGCCGGACTGGGCCGGGTGGGGGGAATCACCCTGGTTGAACGGCAATTGCGTTTGGTCCTGGGGGAAGGTGCGCGCAAGGTCTGGCTGCTGGCGCCGGATCTGCCCGAGGATCTGGCGGAGCGGCTGACTGCGGATTCGCGCTGCCGGATATTTCGCAGCGCGCGCGCTCTGGCGGAACAGACCTGCCGCGAGTCGGATCCAGTGCTGCATCTGGCGCCCGGGCTGTTGATCGATGTTCGCTTGCTGGCGGCAACGCTTGCCGGGGCAAAGAGAACCAGGGTGGAATCGGATTCCACCCTGCTGGTTTTTTCCGGCACTGCTCCGGAAGGCGCGGAACGACTCGATTCAGGCAGTTGCTGGGGCGGAGTCGCCATGTTTCCAGTGGCACTGGTGACCGAAGTGGCCGCGGGCCTGGGCGACTGGGAGCTTTCGGCGACATTGGTGCGCAAGGCGGCCGGCAAAGGTGCGCAGCGGGTCGTCGTCGAGGATATCCCGACTTATGCGCCGCAGCGGCGGCGCAATGCCCCCATGCTGTGGGCGCTGCCCCGCACGGATCCCGCACGCCGGTGCGCGACCGACGATCTGCTGGCCGCGGCGCAGAAGGGCTGTCTGGACTGGCCGGCGCGCTTCATTCATCCGCCCATTGAAAATGGTCTGGTGCGCCTGTTTCTCGATACGCCGGTCAGCCCCAATGGAATTACCCTGGCAACCGCGATTCTGGGGGCATTGTCGATCCTGCTGTTCATTGTCGGCCAGCCGCTGTGGGCGCTGATTCTGTTGCTGGTCATTGGTCCGCTGGACGGGGTCGATGGCAAGCTGGCCCGGGTTCGGCATCAGTTTTCGCGCTGGGGGGATCTGGAGCATGTGCTCGACAAGGTGGTGGAATATGGTGCCATTCTGGCTTTCGCCTGGTGGCTGGCGCGGGATCATGGCGCTGCCGCCTGGCTGGCGGCGGTCGGAATCATTGTCTTTGCAATGACCGAAGCGCTGTCCGGAGAGTTCTTCCGCCGTTTCACCGGTCGCCAGCTCGATGACTGGGGACCGTTCGAACGCCGCTTCCGGCTGATTGGTGGCCGCCGCAACACCTTCTTCTGGACACTGTTGCCATTTGGCATCATGGGACTGTGGTGGGCCGGATTCCTGATGATTCTTGCTTATGCCGCAATAACTTTTGGAATTTCCTACTGGCGTTTCTGTCGCGCCCTTGGTATCTACGGGCGGCAGGTCAGCAGCGAAATCGAAAAGAATTTCGTTGCGACCGCCTATGATTTCTTGCCCAAGCCGAATGCAGAGGCTAGGTGACCGCGTGTTTCCTATTTCCAAACAGCCTCTGTGCTGTTCCCTGAAAGGATGGTTTCCCCTGAAATGACTCCGATCAACGTTGCGCTTGCGGGCATTGGTAACTGTGCAAGTTCACTGATCCAGGGGATTGCCCATTATTCCAATGGTGGTGCCAATGAAGCGATTGGCCTGAGCCATTGGGATATCGGTGGGTGGCGCCCGAAAGATCTGAAGATCGTGACTGCCTTTGACATCGACAGCCGCAAGGTCGGCAAGGATGTCGCCGAAGCGATCTTTGCCGAACCCAATTGCACAGCCGTGTTCTGTGACCATGTGCAGCCGAGCGGCACCATCGTGCAGATGGGGCCGGTGCTCGACGGCGTGGCGCCGCACATGCTGGAAGCGCCGGCACGGCGCAGCTTCCGCATTGCCGATGCGCCGGAGCCTTCGCTGGATGATGTGGTTGAAATGCTGAAGCGCACGGAAGCCCATGTGCTGCTGAACTACATGCCGGTGGGCAGCCAGAAGGCGACGGAATTTTACGCCGAGGCCGCGCTGCGCGCCCGGGTTGCCTTCGTCAACAACATGCCGGTGTTCATTGCCTCCAACCCGGAATGGGCGCAGCGCTTTGCCGATGCCGGCGTGCCGCTCATTGGTGACGACATCAAGGCGCAGATCGGTGCCACCATCGTGCATCGCACCCTGACCGACCTGTTTGCGCGTCGCGGCGTCAAGCTGGATCGCACCTATCAGCTGAACACCGGTGGCAACACCGACTTCCTCAACATGCTGGCGCGCGATCGGCTTGAATCGAAGCGTATCTCCAAGACCGAAGCAGTGCAGTCGGTGGCAGCCAAGCGGCTGGACGATGACGATATTCATGTCGGTCCGTCCGACTATGTTGCCTGGCAGAACGACAACAAGGTCTGCTTCCTGCGCATGGAGGGGGAATTGTTCGGCGGCGTTCCGATGAATCTGGAACTGCGGCTGTCGGTTGAAGACAGCCCCAATTCGGCGGGCGTGGCGATCGACCTGGTGCGTTGCGCTGCTCTGGCGCGCGCGCGCGGCATCGGCGGCGTTCTGGACGCGCCGTCGTCGGCCTTCTGCAAGCATCCGCGCACGCAGGTGCCAGACCGTGTTGCCCACCGGGATCTGGAAGCCTTTATTCACGACGATTCCGTGAATCCGACATCTGACACGCGCCACTGACGGGAAATCCTTTCGTCGATTCGCAATGACGCGCATACAGTGACAATATGACAGTTGCTGGACATGGTCGCACGGCTGTCATTCTGGCAGCGGGAATGGGTTCCCGACTGCGGTCGGTGGCGCCGGTCAAGCCTCTGGTAGAGATTGGCGGGCGGCCGCTGATTCGCCATGTCATTGACGCTTTGCACGGCGTTGGTGTCAGGCAGTTGGTCGTGGTGCTGGGCTATCAGGCGGATTCGATTGCAGCCGCGCTCGATGATGCGCCATTGCCTGTGCGCACGGTCCATAATCCGCGCTGGGACAATACGCCCAATGGTGTGTCATTATTGGCGGCGCGCGATCATGTCGCACCGGGAACCCTGTTGATGATGGCCGACCATTTGCTGTCGCGGCAGCTGCTCATCCGGCTGCTGGCGGGCGCCAGCAGCCCGCTGGCGCTGGCCGTGGACCGGCGTCTGGGGCATCCGCATGTCGATGAAGCCGATGTGACCCGGGTCCGCACCGATGGCAATTTGATTCGGGCAATCGGCAAACAGCTGAAGATTTACGACTGCTATGATACCGGCCTGTTCAGCATCGGGCCGGAACTGATTGCAGCGCTCGATGCGCTGCCTTCGCCGGGCTTGTCGGATGGGGTGGGCGTGCTGGCGCGCAAGGGCCTTGCCCAGGCGGTTGATATCGGCGATGCTGATTGGCTGGATGTGGATGATGCGCGCGCATTGGCGATTGCCGAGCAGACATGGGCTGAGCAGGCTGGAACTGAGCATGCTGGAACTGAGCATGCTGGGGCTGAACAGGCATGGACCGAGCAGCTGGGGGTGACAGCGTGACAGGGCAGGTGGCGTGAAATGGCTGCTGGCAGCGGTCCTGTGTCTGGCGGCGCCGGCTGCGGCTGACCCCTGGGTTGGCCCGGGCGATGCCCGGCTGCGCACCGATATCGAGCTGCTGGCGGCGCATGGTTATGTGCTGGGGCCGATCGATGCCTGGCCATTGCCCTGGGCCCAGATCGAACGTGGCCTTGCGCGCGCCAATGAAGATGACGCCTTGCCGCCGGCATTGCGGGCCGCGGTCAATCGGGTATCGCGACTGGCAGATCTGGCCAGCGATTCGACTCATTTCGAAACCCGTCTGTCCGCCACCAACGATGCCGCCCTGGTGCGCACATTCGACCACGTCGCGCGCAATCGCGCCGAAGTCTCCGCCCTTGCCAGCCATGATCTTGGCCGCATCCATGTCAGCTGGGGTGGCAGCTGGCAGAGCGATGGCAAGTCGGGCCAGCCGGCAACCGCGCATGGCAATGGCTTCGCCCCCGATGGCAGTTATGTTTCGGTGCGGGTGTTCGACAATTGGGCGCTTTATGGTGGCTGGGTCGACACATGGTGGGGGCCAGGACAAGACGGCGCGCTGCTGTTTTCGACCAGCGCGCGCGCATTTCCCCGCATTGGCTTTCGCCGTCTGGAACCGTTCAACATCGATGCGCCAGTGCTGCGCTGGCTGGGGCCGATCACATTCGAAGCCTTTGCCGGCGTGGCGACGGAAAAGCGCGACTATGACAATCCGGGCATCGTCGGCATGCGCCTTGCAATTCAGCCGGTGCCACGCTTTGAAATTGCCTTCAACCGCGGCTTGCAGCTGTGCGGAAAAGGGCGCCCCTGCAGCCTGAAGACCATTGGCAGTGCCCTCATTGGTTTCGGCAATCTCGACAATACCGGCACTGCGGAAGAGCCGGGCAACCAGCTGGCCGGTTTCGACTTCAGCTTTCGCCAGCCGCTCGGCAGCGGCGGGCAGGCACTGAAGCTGTATTTCGCCACCATTGCTGAAGATGAGGACGGGATACTCGTCGAGCAGTTTGCCCAGCAGTTCGGCATGTCTGTGCTTGCTCCCATTGGCGACGAGGGCGCTTTGCTGGATGCCGGTGTCGAATATACCGATACGCTTGCCAGCAAATTCTTCAGCAGGTTGACGGGTGGCGGGCAAAACTGGCCCGGGTCGATGTACAACCATTTCATCTATACCGATGGCTGGACTTATGGCCGCCGGCCGATCGGCTATTCGCTGGACGGCGATGCCCGGGCCTGGACCGTACATGCAGCGCTCACCGACTCGCGCAATCGGCGCTGGAATCTGGCGGCGCGGCACATCATCCTCAATCTGTACAATGATCAGCGCTATCGCATTTCGCAAAACCGGGAAAAGATACTGCAGCTGGAAGCCGGAGTGAACTGGCCGACTGCAATTGGCGATATCAAGGCCAGCAGTCGATTGCAGAATGATGCGCCGAACACGCCGGACCGCGACTCCGTTCAAGTGCAGTTCGAACTGTCGCTGTTCAATCGTTTCTGAAGCGCGGGATGCGCGTGACCTGTGCGCCGACACCATGCATCATCGGCGCGACAGCTTGGCGCAGGCATGGTGGAATTCTTTGCCTGTGCAGGATTGTCGGAATATAGCCTGCATTGCGAATGATGACAGTGAGGCGTATCCCTACTGCGCATGAAAATTTGGAGAGATGGAACCATGACTACAAAATTCCCTCTGCTTTTGGGCGGGATCGCAGCGCTGACATTGCTGGCCGGCTGCGGCTCCAGTACCCCGGAACAGCCAGCGGCCGACACTGCCGCAGTTGGCACCAGCAGCACGGCTGCGACGCAGGCGCCAGCCGAGGCGAGCGCGCCAGCCGAAGTGGTGACGGTCAGCGTTGAAGGTATGACCGGCAGTTCGGACAAGGGTGAAAAGCAGTTCAACCAGTGCCGCGCCTGCCATTCGGTGAAGGAAGGTGAAAACCGCGTCGGCCCGTCGCTGCATGCGATTGTCGGCGAAAAGGCTGCGGAAGTGCCGAATTTCAAATTCTCCAAGGCGATGCAGGAAAGCGGTATCACTTGGACCGAGGACAAGTTGTACGAATATCTGGAAGATCCGCAAAAGATGGTTCCAGGCACCACCATGATTTTCCCCGGCATCAAGGATCCGCAGAAGCGCGCCGATGTGGTTGCCTATATAAAGGCGAACTGATCGGATTGCCGCAGAATTGGATTGCCCCTGCGCGGCTGCTGGTTTCTTCGGAACTGCGGCTGGCGCAGGGGCCAGTCGGAAATATCGGGCCGGAATGGCTGACGGTGGCTGGTGAAGGTCAGCAGGATCAGGCCAGCCGAGTCAGGCTAGCATGGCCTTGGCGATCAGGCGGTAGCTTTCCATGCGGTCGCGGTGGTCGTGCAGAATGTTCACCAGCATCATTTCATCCGCGCCATAGAGCTTCACCCTGCGCTGCAGGGCTTCGCGGCAGAAATCGACGGTGCCGACGATCGGCTGGCGGTTGCCGGGCATCCGCACTGGATTGTCGGCCAGCCAGGCGATTGCCGTTTCCGGGCTGGGGACGGCAATTAGCCGCCCTTGTGACAGCTGGGCGAACATCATGCGCGAAGGCGCGGCAAGACGTTCGGCCTTTTGCTGGCTGTCGGCTGCGACCAGCCAGCAGCAGACGATGATCTGCGGCTGCAGGCTGCGCGCGGAGGGCTGAAACTGCCGGCGGTATTCCTCGGCCAGCTCCGGCGCTTCGCCGGCAATGAAGTCGGCGATGCAATAGGGCATGCCCAGCGCACCCGCCAGGCGGGCGCTGTCGAGGCTGGAGCCCAATACCCAGACTTCGGGCTGTTCGCGGCCGCCGGCAAGCGTTCGCGCCAGATGCCGGAACGGGTGATCGGCGGGCAGATTGTCGTCGAAATAACCCAGTAACTCGGCGACCTGTTCCGGAAATTTGTGGCCGGCGCGCTGGCCACGATCCTGTTGCAGGGCAAATGCCGTCAGCGGGTCGGAGCCGGGCGCGCGCCCAAGGCCCAGATCGATGCGGCCGGGAAACAAGGCCGACAGCATCGAAAAGCTTTCCGCGACTTTCAGCGGGGAATAATGCGGCAGCATGACACCACCGGTGCCGATGCGGATGCGGCGGGTTTCCCGGGCCAGCAGCGCCAGCAGGATTTCCGGCGACGCCGACGCCAGCGACGGCGTCGCATGATGTTCCGCCATCCAGAAGCGGTGATAGCCAAGCTTGTCGGCAAGCCTGGCCAGTTCCAGGCTGTTGTGCAGGGCCTGGCCGCCAGTGCTGCCTTCGGCAATCGGGGATTGGTCCAGAACAGAAAGTCTCACACTGCCTTATTGGCGGTTTTGCGTGCGAAAGGAAACCTTCGTTTCAATCCCGCTGCAGCAGGCCGCGCGCGGCTGCCAGAAGTGGCGCGCGCTCTGGCGGAAAGCCGCTGGCAATCCACTGGCGTTCGATTTGCGCCAGCATGTGCGAAACGGCGGGGCCGGGCGGCAAGCCCAGCGCAATCAGATCGCCGCCGGTGATCGGCAGGCGCGGGCGCTGATAATTCGCCAGTGGCCCGACCCAGTGGCGCGCGCGCGCATCATCCGTCAGCAACAGCCGATCGAGCACGGCTTCCGGGCCGATGTCATAGGCCAGCGCCAGCGGGTCGGCCGGCACCACCGTCCGGCAGGCGGCCAGAACCAGCCGGCGTTTTTCCGCCCGGGAACAGCGCAAGCGGCTGGCGATTGCAGCGGCAATATCGGAGTCGGCCGGCAGCAGCGCGGCCAGCCGGCGCAATCCGTCCGCGCTGGCGCCGGCGCCGGCTTCGGCGGCAATCAGACGGGACAGCGCCTGATCGCCATGCCGTGGAATTTCCGGCAGGATCGGCTGCAGAATCCCCGCCTGCAGCATGGTGGCCACGGTGTCTTGCGGTTGCGGCAGCGCCAGCAGCTTCAGCAGCTCGTCGCGGATTCGTTCCCGTGACAGCGCCATCAAATCATTGGCGCGGGTGTGACAAGCCTGCAGGCCGTCGCTGTCGATATGGTCGGAAAAGCGGGCGGAAAAGCGAAAGAAACGCAGGATACGCAGATGGTCTTCGCCAATGCGTTGCAGCGGGTCGCCAATAAAGCGCACATGCCGCGCGCGCAGATCCGCGAGGCCACCGAAATAATCGAATATCTCCCCCGTCTGCGGATGCGCGTAAAGTGCATTGATGGTGAAATCCCGGCGCGCGGCATCGGCCTGCCAGACATTGGTGAAACGCACCGCTGCATGCCGACCGAATGTCTCAACATCTTCGCGCAAGGTGGTGATTTCATAGGGGGCGTGATCGACGATGGCAGTGACCGTGCCATGCGCGAGGCCGGTTGCAACAACCCGGATACCGGCCTGTTCCAGATTGGCGATGACCTCCGTTGGGCGCAGTTGCGTTGCCAGATCGACATCGGCCGTGGTTTCGCCCAGCAGGCCGTCGCGGACCACGCCGCCAACCAGTCGGGTGCGGCCTTCGGCGACCGCCAGCGCTTGCAGAAGTTGCGGCACACCGGCGCGGGCCAGCAGCGGCCCGGTATCAAAACGAATCATTCCAGCCGGCCCGCCAGATTGACCAGCATGCCGGCGGTCGCGCCCCAGATGGTATGTGCGCCCCATTCAATGACGTAATAGCGCCGCATCCGGCCCTGCCACAGCGATTCCCGGATCTGGTGGTTGACTGGATCGAGGGCGTATTCCAGCGGCACTTCGAAGATATTGGCCACTTCGGCGGGGTTGATCAAAAGCTTTGGCCGGGCCGGCACCAGGCCGACAACCGGCTGCACGCGATAGCCGGTGCCGGTGTGATAATCATCGGACAGCCCGAGCACATTGACGGATTGCGGATCGAGGCCGACTTCCTCCTGGGCCTCGCGCAGGGCGGCATGGACCGGGCCGCCATCCTCGGGGTCGATGCGGCCGCCCGGAAAGGCGACCTGGCCGGCGTGCTGGCGCAGATTGGCGGTGCGCGTGGTCAGCAGCAGCTTCGGCTTTTTGACGGGAATGATGGGCACCAGCACGGCGGCCGGAATTTCGATTGCAGAAGGTTGCGTGCCGCCGATTCGAAAATCATCATCGCCGTGCAATGTCGGCGGTGTGGGTTGGGCGAGGGCGCTGCGCAGGCGCTCAATCAGTGAAGGCAAAGAACATGCCTCCGCTCCACAAGCCGAGCGGCGCGCTGGTTGTTGTCTGCTCCGCCAGTGCCAGTTCGGCGAGCTGGTAAAACACCGGCCGGTTGATCAGGGCTTCGAGGGCGCGGTCGGGGCTGCCGCGCACATGCAGATAGGGGCGCGGCGTGCCATCGGCCGCGGTTTCGATGCGCAAGGGATGCTCCGGCCCGGCGATGACGACATCGTCACTCAGCAGCCGGAACACCAGCGTGCGGTCCTTGCCGCTGCCCGTGGTCGACAGGTCGACCGCCAGAAACGGCGCGTCTTCCACTTCGATGCTGAGCTTTTCGACGGGGGTGACCAGCACATGGCTGCCGTCCGCTTCACGCCGCAGCACGGTCGAAAACAGCCTGACCAGCGCCTGCCGCCCGATCGGGCTGCCCTGGTGGAACCAGGTGCCATCGGCGGCGATGCGCATTTCGCTGTCGCCGCAATGCGCCGGATTCCAGCTGTCGACCGGCGGCAGGCGCTTGGCTGCAACGGCGCGGGCGATTTCCGCCAGCGAGGCGCGGGCGATATCGACGGGGTCTGCGCGAATTGGTTTGTCACTGCTGCTCATGCCCTGAATTGAGCCCCTGTTGCGCCTGCCGTCAAGCCGAGAGCGCCGTGCCATCCGGTTTCGGATTGCATCCGGTGGCGGCGGTAATGGCGGACCGGTCGCCGGCAATGTTGGCGGCGCTGTCGAAACGACTGCCCTCGGCGCAGCGGAACAGCAGCCGGTGGCGCTCGACGGGGCCCGGCAACTGCCACTGGCTGGTGTGTTCGGCGGAAAAGCCCCAGCGGCCGTAATAGGGCTCGTCTCCGATCAGCATGACCGGCAATTGCAGCCGGTCGAGCTCGGCCAGCGCCCGGTCCATCAGCTGCATGCCGATGCGCAGACGGCGCATGTCCGGATGCGCCGCCAGAGGCCCCAGCAGCGCCATCGGCTGGCTATGGAGCGCGGATTGCCAGCAAATGTTCCAGCATTCGACGCTGCCGAGCAGACGGCCGTCGGTGGCGGCAACGGCCATGAAACTGGCGCTGTCGATGCGGCTGGCATGGTCGCGGATGCGCGAGGCCGTTTTCAGATGGCGATCGGGGCCGAAGCAGAGGTCGAGCAGGGCCGAAAGTTCTTGCGATGCGACTGCGCGGTGCGGGCAGAATTGAAGAGATGGTTGCATGCGGCGGATTTTTCCGGGACAATCGCTGCGCCGTCCGGAGACGGGCCAGGCTGTGAACAGGCAGGGGAGTAGGGAGAAATCAAAAGGCCCAGCGCCTTTTCTGGATGGCCGCCAGCCATCCGCCCGTCGCACAGTGTTTTTTCGAAATGCCCTGGCGGCATGCGCTGCCGGGTAATCGAAAAGCCGCTGTGCGGCGGTCAGCCGCGTCGCAGGATAAAAATACGAGTATGACCGGACATGATGGCCGCGCTATAAGACAATCCAGGAGGAAATAAAAGTCCCATGAAACTTTATGATATGGTGAATGCGCCCAATCCGCGGCGGGTCCGGATCTTTCTGGCGGAGAAGGGCATCGACGTCGCGCGCCAGGAAGTGGACATCCAGAAGCGGGAGAATCTGCAGCCGGAATATCTGGCGATCAGTCCGCGCGGCTTGCTGCCGGCGCTGCGGCTGGACGATGGCCGAGTCATTGATGAATCCATTGCCATCTGCCGCTATTTCGAAGTGCTGCAACCGGAACCGAATCTGTTTGGCCGGGATGCGTTCGAACAGGCCGAAATCGAACAATGGCAGCGCTGCACCGAATTCGACGGTTTCTTCAATATCGCAGCGGCCTTCCGCAACGGCACGCCGGCATTTGCCGACCACAGCGCGGCCGGCGCGCTGGCGCCGAAAACGGAACAGATACCAGCGCTTGCGGAACGGGGACTGATGCTGGCGAAACTGTGGCTGGACAAGCTGGAGGAACGCCTGCGTGGCCGGCAGTGGATTGCATCCGATCGCTTCACCGTCGCCGATATCACTGCGTTCGTGACTCTGGATTTCGCCAAATGGGTGAAGCTTCGCGCGGGGGACGAACACCCCAATGTGCAGGCCTATCATGCGCGCATCAAGGCGCGCCCGTCGTCAACCGCCTGAGTCTTGCGAAGCGGGTGACGGACCGGCCGCTGGATCCGACCCGGCAGGCGGGTCGATCCAGCGGGCGCCGTGCTTTTCGGCCAGCGCCGCGACCTCCCGCACATCGGCGGCAATGCGCTCGAAGCGCAGCCGGTCCGGGCCTTCGTCTTTCAGCCGCCAGGAAATCACCATGTAATCGGCGACGAAATTCACTTCGTCTTCGCTGACGCGCATGTCGGCGCCAAACAGCAGCGCTTCGCCAATGATACGATTGCCGAGCCAGATGAGCGCGCGGCGGTTGGTGAGCATATAGCGTGCCCGTGCCCGCGCGCTCGATCGCAGCCACACGGGCGTTGCAATGATGAGAAACATGCCCACCAGCATGGTCAGGATCAGCGGCCAGGTGTTGCCTTGCGGATTACCGGCAAAGGTGGAGCCGCCGAAATGCGGGATGATCAGTTCCACTGCAAGAATGCTGAGCAAGGTCAGCAGCAGCAGAAAGCCGGCCAGTTCGGCAAGCTTGCGGCTCAGCATCGCCGGCTTGCCCTGCCAGAGAATGGTTTCGCCATCGGCAATTCCCTGCGGACGGCCCCGTCCCATTTCGACAGCAATCGGCCCGGTCGCAACGGCTTCACCCATATTCAGCAGATTCCCGAATTCATATTGATATGCATGCGTTTCCCAATACGAAGTTTTGCCGCCACTGTCATCGCCGGTCGCATCGCGGACTTTCGTGCCGGCGTGATGCCCCGATCGCACCGGCATTGCAATCGCGGCGGCCAGCCAGGGCAGGGCTGCGCCGCCGAAGCAGCATCATTTTGCTGTGCAGCATTCCTGCGCCCGCCACTTGCCTTTGACCTTTGGATGATGAGAGGAATATTTGCGCGATTATGCTGCATGTGCTAATACTATGATGACAGTCGGGGGGCTATTTGCTCTCCATGCAACAGGACCAGCCATGCCGCGCACCAGCAAGACAAATCCCGATGATCCCGTCATCATCAAGAAATACGCCAACCGGCGTCTCTATGATACCGGCAGTTCAAGTTATATTACGCTGCAGCATTTGTCGGAAATGACCCGGGCCGGGCGTGAGTTCAAGGTCGTGGATGCGAAGTCCGGGGAAGACATCACCCACACCGTGCTGACCCAGATCATCGTCGAGGAAGAGAGCCGCGGCGCGACATTGCTTCCGGTCAGCTTTCTGCGCCAGCTGATTGCCATGTATGGGGATCAGATGCAGGCCATGGTGCCGCATTATCTCGAAGCGTCGATGCAGGCGTTCCGGCGCAATCAGGAGCAGGCCCGACAGACGATGATGGATGTCATGACGGGCAATTCCAACCCCTTCGAAGCTTTGGCCAAGCAGAATATGGCGATGGTGAAGGCGGCAACTGATTTGTGGAAACCGCGCAAGAACAATGTGCCGGAAGCCGCCAGCGCGGACCGGACGACAGAAGCGGGGGCCTCCACCGAGGAAGTGCGGGCGCTGCGGGCCGAATTGCGCGATCTGCGGGCCAAGATCGACAAGCTCAGCGGCGAATGATTCCGGCCCGCGGCATCGCCCTGCTGGACGAACTTCCCGATGCAATCGTCCGCACCCGGCCAGAGGATCTGCAGCCGCATCTGACGGGCTGGCGCGGCCTGAAACAGGGCCGGGCCATCGCCTTGTTGTTGCCGCGCGGCACGGCCGAAGTGCAGCAGATTGTCGGCTGGGCACGGCGGCATGGAGTCTCCATTGTGCCGCAGGGCGGCAACACCGGGCTGGTGGGCGGCGGCATTCCCGAATCGGCGGCGGAACGACCGGCGGTGGTGCTGTCGCTGCGGCGCATGCAGCGCATTCTGGCGGTCGATGCCGCCAGCCTCAGCCTTGTTGCCGAAGCCGGCGCCGTGCTTGCCGATGTGCATGATGCAGCGTCGGCCGCCGGCTGTCGTTTTCCGCTGTCTCTGGCGTCGCGCGGCAGTGCAACATTGGGCGGGCTGGTGTCGACCAATGCCGGCGGTGTGCAGGTGCTGCGCCATGGTCCGATGCGCAGCCTCGTGCTCGGCCTCGAAGCCGTGCTGGCCGATGGCCAGATCCTCGATCAGCTGTCGGCCTTGCGCAAGGACAATACCGGTTATGATATCAAGCAGTTGCTGATCGGCGCCGAGGGCACGCTGGGTGTGGTCACCAGGGTGGCATTGAAACTGGCCCCGGCGCTCGGACA
>CAZIAA010000007.1:0-15362 GCA_964537365.1 uncultured Sandaracinobacter sp. | reverse complement strand
CTGCATCGACTGCATGGCCTGCGTCAACGTCTGCCCGATGGGAATCGACATCCGCAACGGCCCGCAGATCGAATGCATCACCTGCGCCCTGTGCATCGATGCCTGCAACGACACCATGGACCGGATCGGCCGCCCGCGCGACCTGATCGGCTATACCACGCTGAAACGCGATGTCGCGGAATCGCGCGGCGAAGTGCTGCCGCCGATCTGGCGGGTGCTGCTGCGGCCGCGGGTGCTGCTGTATTTCGCGGTCTGGACCGCCATCGGCCTCGCCATGCTGTTCACGCTGGCCGGACGGGCGCATATGGGTATTTCCATCGCCCAGGAACGCAATCCCGTTTATGTCCGGCTATCGGACGGGCAGATCCGCAACAGCTATACCGTGAAGCTGCTGAACATGGAGAATCGGCCGCGCGATTTCGAAGTGTCGGTGCGCGGCCTGCGCGGTGCAGCGCTGACCGACCCGGTCGCCGGCACCGAACCGGCGCAATCCATCCGGCTGTCGGTGCGCCCGGACGGAGTCGACAGCTTCCGCTTGCAGGTCCGCGTTCCGGAAAGCTCGATCAAGCAGGAATTTTCCGACCTGCAGTTCCATATGCGCGCCATTGATGGCAGTGGCGACACCATGGAAATGGCGCGCTTCACCTCGCCATTTCCCTGAGACTTTCTGAGGTCAATGTGATGCGAACAGGTCAATTCACGGGCTGGCATGCCTTTTTCACCATTGCCGGCGGCTTTGCCATCGTCTTTGCCGTGAATGCCGTGCTGGCGGTGATGGCGATCCGCACCAACCCGGCGACCGTCGTCGACAACAGCTATACCAGCAGCCAGCATTTCAACACCGGTCTGGCCGAAGGCCGGGCGCAGCAGCAACTGGGCTGGACGGTGACGGCGCGCAATGACGGCGATGGTCTGCAATTGCAGGCAGAGGATGCGCTGGGCCTGCCGCTGACCAGACTGAAAGGCTATGCCACCATCACCCACCCGCTGGGCGCGGAACCGGCGCAAACGCGCGATCTGGCGGAACTGGCGGATGGCCATTACAGCGCCGGCACGCTGCCGCCCGGGCGCTGGATCGTGGAATTCCGCCTGCAGCGCGGCGGGCAGAATTATTACCTGAAAAAACGCTTCGACGGCCGCGGCTGATGGCAAGTCTGGCGCCCTTGCAACGGCCGGCGGCCGGCGCCGCGCCGGCCAGCGAACTGGACACTTTTGTCGTTACGCGCGCGGACGGGTCCAGCCGGCTGGATCTGCATGTGCCCGATATTCATTGCGCCGGCTGCATCCGCAAGATCGAGACGGCGGTGCGGGCGTTGCCGGGGATTCAACACGCCCGGGTCAATTTCACCACCCGGCGGCTGACCGCGGAATGGGCCGCTGGCAAATTACAGGCGGCGGATGTTCTGGCCTCCGTCGAAGGCGCCGGCTTTGCCGCCCGGCCCTTTGCCGCCGAGCATGTCGCCGACCAGAACGCCGATCCGCAATCGCGCCGGCTGCTGAAGTCGCTGGCGGTGGCGGGCTTTGCCGCCATGAACATCATGCTGCTGTCGGTCGCGGTCTGGGCCGGCGCCGATGGCGCCACGCGCGATCTGTTTCATCTGATCTCGGCCGGCATTGCATTGCCGGCGGTCGCTTATGCCGGACAGCCCTTCTTTGCCTCGGCCTGGAGCGCGCTGCGCCATGGCCGCACCAATATGGACGTGCCGATTTCCATCGGCGTGATACTGGCAACGGCGTTGAGTGTGCACGAAACCTTCACCAGCGGCGACCATGCCTATTTCGACGCTGCCACCATGCTGCTGTTTTTCCTGCTGATCGGGCGTTATCTGGACAGCCTGATGCGCGACCGTGCCCGCGCCGGCGTTGCAGCGCTGCTGAAACAGGCCGCGCGCGGTGCGCATGTGCGCATGGCGGATGGCCGCAGCGAATATCGCCCGATCGATTCCATTGCCCCCGCCATGACTGTTCTGGTCGCCGCCGGTGAACGCGTGCCGGTGGATGGGCTGGTGCTGGAAGGCAGTTCCGCGATCGACCGCAGCCTGGTTACCGGCGAAAGCCAGCCGGAACCAGTTGCGCCGGGCAGCGAGCTTCTGGCCGGCACGCTTAATCTGGATGCGCCGCTGGCGATGCGGGCGACGCGGATCGGCGAACAAAGCTTTCTGGCGCAGGTCGTGCGGCTGATGGAAATGGCCGAACAGGGCCGGGCGCGCTATACCCGCATCGCCGACCGCGCCGCCCGGCTGTATGCGCCGCTGGTGCATTCCGCCGCGCTGTTGACGGTCATCGGCTGGTGGCTGGCCGGAGCCGGCTGGCATCAGGCGCTGGTGACCGGCATTGCCGTCCTCATCATCACCTGCCCCTGCGCGCTGGGGCTGGCGGTGCCGGCCGTGCAGGTGCGTGCTGCCAGCCTGTTGATGAAGCGCGGCATATTGGTGAAAGATGGCAGCGCGCTGGAGCGGCTGGCCATGGTCGACAGCATCGTCTTCGACAAGACCGGCACCCTGACATTGGGGCGCCCGACACCGGCCGGGGCGATGCCGCTTGCGCCGGAGGATCTGGCGCTGGCGGCTGGTCTCGCCCAGAACAGCACCCACCCGCTGTCGCGGGCGCTGCTGAAAGCCGCCACCGCGCAGGGGCTGACACCCATCAAAATCGCTGATGTGCGCGACCAGCCGGGCCTTGGTCTCGAAGCCGAAGTTCAGGGCGAAAGGCTGCGTCTGGGCCGGCCGGACTGGGTTGGCGCCACCGATGACAGCCACGGCCAACAGCTGCAGCTGGCCTTCCGCCGTGGCGATCACCCCGCCACTCGAATCGACTTCAGCGACCCGCTGCGACCCGCTGCCCGCGCCGTCGCCGATCGTCTGCGTCAGGCCGGCCTTCGCCTGCGCATCCTGTCGGGGGATCGGCCGGAAGCAGTGCGTGAAGTCGCCGGTGAACTCGGCATTGCCGATTGGCAGGCGCAGCAGATGCCGGCCGACAAGCTCGCTGCCATTGCGAATTTGCGCGACGCCGGGCATCGGGTGCTGGTGGTTGGCGACGGCCTGAACGATGCGCCGATGCTGGCGGCGGGGCATGTCTCCATGGCGCCGGCGACTGCATCCGACGCCGGCCAGACCGCCGCCGACATGCTGTTCCTGAACGACAGCCTGAATGCCATTCCCGAAGCACTGGACGTGGCGCGCGGCGCCAGCCGCCATATCCGGCAGAATTTCACGCTGGCCGTGCTCTACAACATCATCGCCGTGCCGGTCGCCATTGCCGGCCTGGTCACGCCGCTGATTGCCGCCATCGCCATGTCCGGCTCTTCGATCCTCGTCGTCGGCAACGCTTTGCGCCTGCGCCTGCGACCCATGGACCAGCGTTGAATATCCTGTTCATCCTTGTACCGCTGGCGCTGTTGCTGGGGCTGAGCGGGCTGATTGCGTTTTTCTGGTCGCTGCGCAGCGGGCAATATGATGATCTTGAGGGCGATTCCATGCGCATTCTGGATGAAGATGACGGGCCAGTGAACTGAACCCGTCCGGCGCCGCGTTTCAGCCGACCCGCAGCGTTGGCGTATCGCCCAGACGCAGCGCTTCGCCCCGGCCGGACAGGCTGGGGTTGGTCATGAAATAGCGGTGCAGGTTGAAGCCCGGCTGGCCCGGCGTGACACGCTGATAGCTGCCGTCGCCAGCCATGATCCAGCTTTGTTCATCATCCTTCAGATTGGCCACCATGACCTGATCCAGCACCTGCGCATGCACGGTCGGATTGCGAAGCGGTGTCAGGATTTCCACCCGGCGGTCGAAATTGCGGTCCATCCAGTCGGCCGAGGAAATATAGACCCTGGCTTCGGGTGAAGGCAGCGCATGGCCATTGCCAAAGACGATGATGCGGCTGTGTTCGAGAAAGCGCCCGATGACGGAACGCACGCGGATATTTTCCGACAGCCCGGCAATTCCCGGCCGCAGACAACATATGCCGCGTATGATCAGGTCGATTTCGACACCGGCCGCCGACGCTTCATACAGCTTTTCGATGAGGACGGGATCAACGAGCGCATTCATCTTCGCCCAGATCATGGCCGGCCGGCCGGCAGCGGCATGGGCGATTTCGGCATCAATCCCATCCATCAATGTCCGCCGCAGGTTGAGCGGGCTGATCGACAATTGCGTCAGGCCATGCGGTTCGACATAACCAGTGATGTAATTGAACACCTGCGCCACATCGCGGCCGATGTCGGCATCGGCAGTGAAATAGCTGAGATCGGTGTAGATGCGCGCCGTCACCGGGTGATAATTGCCGGTGCCCAGATGCACATAGCTGTTGAGGGTCCGCCCCTCGCGGCGCACCACCAGCGACATCTTGGCGTGAGTCTTCCATTCGATGAAGCCATAGACCACCTGCACGCCGGCACGTTCGAGCGCCGCCGCCCAGGTCAGATTCTGTTCTTCGTCAAAGCGTGCCTTCAGTTCGACGATGGCGGTCACCGACTTGCCGGCGTCGGCGGCGTCAATGAGCGCGCGCACGATCGGGCTGTTCTTGCCGACGCGATACAGCGTCTGCTTGATCGCGACGACATCCGGATCCCGCGCCGCCTGGCGCAGAAAGGCCAGCACCACATCAAAGGATTCATAGGGGTGGTGGACGATGATGTCCTTGGCCCGGATGGCGGCAAAACAATCGCCGCCATGTTCGCGGATGCGTTCCGGAAAGCGCGGGGTATAGGGCTCGAACTTCAGCTCCGGACGGTCTTCCTCGACCAGTTGCGCCAGATCGGCAATGCCCAATATGCCCTGCACTTCGGCAATGTCACGCGGCGGCACCGACAAGGCATCGGCCACCAGCCGTTTCAGCAGCGCCGGGGTATCGCGTTCGATATGCAGGCGGATGACGCGGCCGCGCCGGCGGCGCTTGATTGCGGTCTGAAAGAAGCGCACCAGATCCTCGGCTTCTTCCTCGATTTCGATATCGCTGTCGCGGATGATCCGGAACGCCCCCTCACCGATCAGCTGATAACCGGGAAAGATGCGGGCGAAAAAGCGCCGCAGCACCACATCGAGGGCAATATAGCGGCCCAGCCGGCCGCGCAGCCGGATGAAGCGCGGCAGCATCGCCGGCAGCACCAGCAACGCCATCATATGTTCGCCATTGCTGATCCGCTGCATTTCAAAGACCAGCGAAAAGCCCTTGTTGGGAATGAAGGGAAAAGGGTGCGAGGGATCGATCGCCTGTGGTGTCAGCACTGGAAAGATGCGGGCGAAGAACTCCGCTTCCAGCCAGGATTCCTCTTCCACCGTCAGATCGGCGATGTCGAGAATGGTGAAATCCACCTCGCGCAATTCCTGCCGCAGTTCGGCAAAGGTCTGCTGCTGCGTCTGCATCAGATGGTCCGTGGCTTCGGCGATGCGCGTCAGCTGCTGCGCTGGTGTGAGGCCATCCGGCGATTGTTCCTCCACCCCGGCGTCCATCTGCCCGCGCAGTCCGGCGACGCGCACCATCAGGAATTCATCAAGGTTATTGCCGGAAATCGACAGGAAGCGCAGCCGTTCCAGCAGCGGATGTGCTGGATTCAGGGCCTCTTCCAGCACCCGGGTGTTGAATCCCAGCCAGGAAAGCTCACGGTTGAGGTAACGCTCCGGGCCAAGCACCCGAACCGGCCGGATCGGCGGCACATGGGACAATGAAACCATGCTCGTCATGCCGGCAATCCTAGCAGTCCTGCCCGGCACATGCTATCGCCTGCAACACTCCGGTCGGCTGAAATCGACTGAAAAATGTCAGCAGCCCCCGGCAGCCTCTTGAATCCCGGTGGCATTTGGACGAGCATGGCGGTCAGATGTCCGGAAATCCACCCATTTCCACCACAACCGCTGTTTTTCGCCGCACCGGCCTGGCCGACGGGCGAACGCCGCTGGTGCTGGCCTCACCGCACAGCGGCCGTCTGCTGCCGGATGATTTCCACCACACCGCGCAATTGCCGGCACTGGTTCTGCGCCGGCTGGAAGACGCCCATGTCGGCGCCTTGCTGCGGCAGGCCGCGCAAAATGGTGTGGTGCTGTTCGAAGCGCTGCATGCGCGCGCAGCCATCGACCTCAACCGCGCGCCGCATGAATATGACCCGGCCATGATTGCCGGCCAATTGGCCATGGCCGCGCGGCCTTCCGCGCGCGTCAACAATGGCTATGGCCTGTTCCCGAAAATCGCCGCCCCCGGGCAGCCCATCCACCGCCAGCCGATTCCGGCAGCCGTCGCCGAACAGCGAATTGCAATGCTGTACCGGCCCTGGCATGCGGCATTGGCGCAGGCGCTGCAGACGGCCCATGCCCGCCATGGCTATGCCATATTGCTCGATGTGCATTCCATGCCGGGCTTGCGCGCCGACCGGCCAGCGCGGATCGTGCTGGGCTGTTGCCATGGCAACAGCGCGGCAGGCCAATTGGTCGACTGGCTGCAGGACTGGTTCGAAACCGCTGGTTTGCGGGTTGCCCGCAACACACCCTATGCCGGGGGCTTCACCACCGCGCACCACGGCCGACCGGCCCAGGGCATTCACGCCGTGCAGATCGAAATCGACCGCAATCTGTATATGGACCCGTACAGCCTGGCACCCCATGCCGGCTTTGCCTGCATGGTCGCTATGCTGGCGAATCTGGTTGCCGATCTGCAACGCAGCCTGCCGCTTGCAGGATTGCTGCCTGAGCTTCCAGCCGTCGCGGAGTGATCCGCCCGCCCGGTCGCCAGATCGCGCGCGTGCCCCGGCTGGTTGCCATTGCCGGCGTCGGATCAGATTACGCCATCGGCCTGCAGTTTCGCCAGTTCGGCCTCCGTCAGCCCCAGCCGTTCGCCATAGACTTCGGCATTGTCGATGCCCGGATGCGCCGGCGCCAGCCGGCGGACACCGGACGGGGTTTCCGACAGTTTCGGCACGGCATTCTGCATGTGGATGCGGCCATATTCCGGATGATCGACCTGCAACAGCGCCTGCCGCGCCTGAAAATGCGGGTCAGCCAGCATGTCGGGCGCATGATAGATGCGCCCGGCCGGCACGCTGTGTTCCGTCATCAGCGCTTCCAGCGCATCCACTGTCAGCGTTTTCGTCCAGGCGGCAATGATGCCATCCAGCTCGGCCTGATGCTCCCCGCGGGCGATATGAGTCTTGTAGCGCGCATCTTCGGCCAGTTCCGGCCGGCCCATGGCGGCTGCCAGACGGGCAAAAATGGCATCGCCATTGGCACCGATCATATATTCGCCATCCGAACAGGGATAGACATTGGACGGGGCAATGCCGGGCAGGATCGAACCCGAACGCTGGCGGATGATGCCCATGACATCATATTCGACCACCAGACTTTCCATGACCTGCAGCACGGATTCATAAAGCGCGGTGTCGATCACCTGGCCGCGGCCGGTCTTTTCGCGGGCATGCAGCGCCGCCAGCGCGCCCATGCAGCCATAGGTGGCGGCCAGGCTGTCGCCGATAGACACCCCCATGCGCGCCGGCGGACGGTCCGGTTCACCGACGATGGCGCGCCAGCCGCCCATGGATTCGGCAACGCCGCCAAAGCCGGCGCGCGACGAATAGGGCCCGGTCTGGCCATAGCCGGAAATGCGCACGATGATGAGGCCGGGATTGATCGCGTGCAGCGCATCCGGGGAAAGTCCCCATTTTTCCATCGTGCCGGGCTTGAAATTCTCGATCATGATGTCGGCGGTTTCCAGCAACCGTCGCGCCAGCGCCTGACCTGCCAGCGTACGCAGATTGGCCGTGACCGAGCGCTTGTTGCGACCGATGACTTCCCACCAGACCTTTTTTTCGCCATTGCCCCATTGCCGCATCGGATCGCCGGCGCCCGGCGGCTCGATCTTCACCACATCGGCGCCCATGTCGCCCAGCAGCTGGCCGCAGAACGGCCCGGCAATCAGCTGGCCCATTTCCACGACGCGGATGCCTTGCAATGCCCCGGCTGTTACTGTCATGCCTTTCCTGTTCCCTTGCTGCTGTTCATGACGACTGCCCGGCCTGCCACTGGCGAAAGGCAGCATAGCGCGGCTGATCGATCTGCATTTTGGCGATTGCCGTCCGCACCAGATGCGCCGCCAGCGCGGTTTCATCGGTGACGGTGCCGGCCCGGATGGCATCCGCCAGCTGCTGCCGCAGCGCCGGCAAATCGCCTTCGCTACTGCCCAGCAGTGCCTGCAATCGCGTCCGCTCTCCTTGTGCCAGTTTCGGTCCCAGAGTCAGCTCGCGTTCGGCAATGCCGAGCGCATTGGCCGCCACCAGTTGCTCGAAGCCGGGCGGAACACCCGCCTTCAGCGCGGTTGCGACTTCGGCAATGATCTTGTCGGCGGATGGACGGTCAAACATACCAGGCCTCATTCTCGGGCGCCAGCAGGCGCATCAGGTCGAATTCCGTTTCCGACGCACGCCGGGCAATGACCGCGCCTTCAACGCTGCGGCTGCCGGCTTCGAACTGTTTGCCGACACCGGCGCACATGACGCCCCAGTTCATGGTCTGATACACTTCCCAGGCGTGCAGCGCCGCCAGCGTGATCGGCGTGCCGCCGGCTTCGGTATAGCCGGCCAGCAGATCCTCGCGGGTGCCAAAGCCGCCGACCGGCAGATCGGGGCGCTGAAAGCGCCAGCTGGTGACGCACAGCCAGCCGAGATCGGATTCCGGCGCGCCGATATGTGCCAGTTCCCAATCCAGCACGGCGCGCAATCCATCCGGCCCGACCACCAGATTGCCGTTGCGGAAATCGCCATGCACCAGCGCCAGCGCATCCGTCCGCGGCAGATTGCGGTGCAACCACTGCAAGGCGTAATCGAACACCGGGCGGCAGTCGCCATTGTCGCGGTGCCGGGTTTCCAGCCCTTCCAGCGCTGCTTCGGGCGTCACCTGTCGCAGCCCGAGCGCGGCGACATCGGGCGAATCGACCGCCCGATGCAATTGCGCCAGCACTTCGCCACAGCGCCGCGCCAGCGTCGCGCGGGTCTGTTCCAGCTCCGGCAGTTTCAGCACCCGCCCGCCAAAGGTTTCGCCGACGATGCGCTGCATGACATAGCCGTCGCCCACTGGCGAATCCGGCGCCAGTGTGAACAGCACTTCGGGGACGGGCACGCCAGCGCGTGCGGCCACGCGGATGACCGCTGCTTCACCGGCCACGGTCGACATGCCCTTGGTGGCGAAGCGTGCGCCGGCAGGTTCCCGGCGCAGCACCAGACGGCGGGTGAAGCCATCCCGAAACGCCAGGATGAAAGCCCAGTTTTCCTTGTTGGCGCCGCCTGACAGCCGATGCAGCGCCGAAATGCCGGTCACATCCAGCCCGGCATCCCGCGCTGCCTGCAACAGCGCTCGTTCCAGTCCTGCAATTGCTTCGTCCGTGCTGTTCATTCCTGCCTTGCCACCCAGTCCCGCACCAGCCCGGCTGCCTGTTTCACCAGGTCCGGCTGGCCGAAGTAATAATGATTGGCCCCCTTCACCACATGATGCCCCCGCTGCCAAGCCTGAACCTCCAGACCTGGCGAACGGGGCGCAACGATGTTCGGACTGGCCGGTCAGCATGCCGGCCAGTCCGAATTCTTTCCTTAGTAAGGTAATTTTGCCTGCACGGCGATAATGCGCAGCGCATCACTTCGATCCGACCAGCGGCAGTTCGTCACATCCACCCTGCAACAGCCAGGTGCTGACCGAGGCAGTGTCGCCATGGATCAAAAACCGGGATAGTAATACAAATTGACAGATATGCATGGCCTGCCTAGCAGCATCCGTGCATTGTCGCCCCGGGATCGCAGTACGCAGGCGCAAATCCCGGCGAGCGGACATTGCAGAGCGGAGATATGGCACGGCGGGTGCGGTATAACGTGACAGGAGCGACATATGTGGCCCTATTACCCGGAATTGCTGGCACGACCGGTGCCGCGCTACACCAGCTATCCGACTGCGGTTGAATTCAGCGACGCCGTGGGCGCGGACGCGCAGCAGGACATGCTGCAGAAGCTGGCGCCGGCGACAAATATCTCCCTTTATGCGCATATTCCGTTCTGCCAGATCATTTGCTGGTATTGTGGCTGCAACACCCATCGCGCCAACAAGCCCACCCGAGTCACGAATTATCTCGATGCCTTGCTGGCCGAACTCGACTGGCTGGCCGCAAACATCGGCGACAAGGTGCATCTACAGCGGCTGAGCTTTGGCGGCGGCAGCCCGAATTCGCTGGCACCGGCCGACTTCATCCGGCTGGTCGAGCACATCCGCGCTGCATTCGATGGCGCGGAGGCGGAAATTTCGGTCGAGCTCGACCCGCGCAGCTTCGAAGGCGAATGGCGTCGGATTCTCGGCCGGCTGGGCGTGCAGCGCGCTAGTTTCGGCGTGCAGACGCTGGAGCCGGACATCCAGAAGCGGGTTGGCCGCATCCAGCCCTTCGACATGATCGCCGAGGGCACGAAAGCCTTGCGCGACAATGGCATCCGCTCGCTCAATTTCGATCTGATGTATGGCCTGCCGGGACAGACCAGCGCGCATTTGCTGCGCAGCATCGATGCCGCACTGGAGCTTGGCCCGGATCGCGTGGCGCTGTTCGGCTATGCCCATGTGCCGCAAATGATTCCGCGCCAGCGCCAGATCGACGCCAGCGACCTGCCAGGACAGAAAGCCCGTTTCGATCAGGCCGCCGCGGGTTTCCAGCGGCTGACGCAGGCCGGCTATCAGCCCATCGGCTTTGACCATTTCGCCAAACCCGATGACCCGCTGGCGATTGCCGCCCGCAATGGCACGCTGCGGCGCAATTTTCAGGGCTTCACCGACGATAGCTCGGAAGTGTTGCTGGGCGCGGGGGCAACGGCCATTTCCTGCCTGCCGGAGATCATCCTGCAGAATGAAAAGAATCTGGGCGTCTACCGCGACGCTGTGGCGGATGGACGGCCGCCGGCGGCGCTCGGCGTGCGCCGCACTGCCGATGACCGGATTCGTGGCCATATCATCGAGGAACTGCTGTGCGGCCGCGCCGCCAGCCTGACGACGCTGGCAGACCGGACGCAGGTCGAAGCCCGGCTGCAGCCATTTCTGGCGATGGGACTGTGCCGTCTGCAGAATGACCGCCTGCGGATCGAGCCTGCCGCCCTTCCCTATGCGCGCGCCATCGCCGCCTGTTTCGACAGCTATCGCAACATGGCCGAAACGCGCTTTTCGAACGCCGTCTAGGACGCGGCATATCAGGCCATGAAACAGGCAATACTGTTGTTGGCGAGAATGGCGGCCCGGTCCTGTGGCTTTGCCGACCATGCCGCCAGCCGGGCGGCCCGAACCAATGCATTGGCAAATCTCATTTACGCGCACCCCTTGCGTCCTGTGCTCTTGTCAATTCACGACAGGCCGTTATCGTTCGCGGGCTTCCACTAACCGATACCAGGGGATCTCAACAATATGGCACAATTTTCCGGCCAGCGCGCCATCGTCTGGGGCGGCACCAGCGGCATCAACCTGGGGATCGCCCGCATGTTCGCCGCGCGCGGCGCGCAGGTGTTTCTGGTTTCCAGATCCAGCGAAAAGGTGCAAGCCGCGATTGATCTGATCCGCGCGGAAGGTGGCAGCGCCGATGGCATGGCCGCCGATGTGCGCCATTACGATCAGGTCGAAGCAGCCGCGGCGCGCGCGGCCGCGGACGGACCGCTCGATATCGTCATTTCCGGCGCGGCCGGCAACTTCCTGGTCGATGCCGCCAAAATGTCCGCCAATGCATTCCGCACCGTCATCGACATCGACCTGATCGGCACTTTCAACACCGCGCGCGCCTGCTATGCGCATTTCGCCCGGCCCGATATGAACGACGGGCGCGGCGCCTGCTATACCGCCATTACCGCGCCGCAGGCAGTCAAGCCCATCAAGCAGCAGGCGCATGCCTGTGCCGCCAAGGCCGGCATCAACATGCTGCTGAAATGTCTGGCGCTGGAATGGGGCGCGGAAGGCATTCGCGTCAACGGCATTTCGCCCGGCCCCATTGCCGATACCGAAGGCATGCGGCGGCTGGCGCCCGACCCTGAAAGCGAAGCAGCCTCCAAGGCCGCGGTGCCGCTGGGGCGTTACGGCCGCAAGGACGAAATCGCGGCTGCCGCCTGTTACCTCGCCAGCACCGAAGCAGCCTATATCACCGGCACCATTCTGGATGTCGATGGCGGCATGCTGCTGGCGGGCAGCCGGCTCAACTGACTTTCGCGTCGGTGGCCGGCACCTGCCATTGCGCCGCCGGCACTTCGCCCCAATCGGCGGAAAGCGCCTGGCGCAATGCGGCAGAGGCGGCGGCGCCAATGCGTTCGCTGACCGTCTGTTCCAGCCGTTTCAAGGTGGTCAAGGCGTCGGCGTGCAGATTTTCGGAACGCTCGCTGAAGCGGACGATGATGGCGCGCCCGTCATCGGGATCTGGATCCAGCCGCACCAGCCCTTCAGCTGCCATTTCGCGCAGCATGGCGCTGACGGCCTGACGGGAAATACCCAGATTGCGGGCGATGTCGGACGGCCGCCGCACCCCCAGCGCGACATTGGCGAGGGTAAAGGATTTGGTGCGCGAAAACCGCCCCCAGCCACGTGATTGCAAAGCAGTCTGCAGACCTTCGTCGAGCCAGTAAAACGCCCGCATCAGATCCATCATCAAAAATCCATCGGACATGGCGGCGTCCTTGGTCGATAACCGGTGCGAGCGCAAGCGCCGCCTCTTGCCCCCGCGCACTCCGGCCGGGATCGTCCGACAGGCGCTTTTTGCATCCTTGGCAAGCCGGAAGGATCATGCTTTATGCCAGTATTGGAGGTGTCGATGACGACTGGTCTGTCCCAGCCCGAGCTGGACGCATTTCTGGATTCGCTGCAGCGCCTGCTGGAAAAGCGCTGCACCGAAGCGGACGTCCGCCGCGTCATGGAGGATCGCAGCGGCCCGGACCCCGATCTCTGGCGCGCACTGGCGGAAATGGGCCTGCCGGCGCTGCTGATCCCGGCCGAGCATGGCGGTCTGGCCGCCGGCCCGGCCGTTGTCGAGCGCGCGGCCGAACAGCTGGGTGCGGCACTTTGTCCGTCACCGCTGCTGTCCTGCGTGCTTGCAACCGGCCTGATCACTGCGCTCGATGATCCTGACATCGCCGCCCGTTTGCTGCCGGGAATCGCCGATGGTTCCGCCATTCCGGCCAGCGCGCTGACCGGCACCGGTGGCGGCTGGACGGCACAGGATGTCGATGTCACTGCCAGCGCCGCTGGCGATGGCTGGCGGCTGGAGGGGGCAGCGCGCTTCGTGCTCGATGCATCTTCCGCCGGCCTGTTTCTGGTCGCGGCGCGCAGCAATGCCGGCATCGGGCTGTTTCAGGTCGAGGGCGACGCCGCCGGCCTCACCCGCATGGCGCTGCCAAGCTTCGACCGCACATTGTCGCTGTCGGATATCGGTTTTGCCGGCGTGCCGGCGCTGAGGCTTTCGGGTGCTGGCGATTTCTGGCCGGGCATTGAATCCGCGCTCGATCTGGGCCGCGTCGCGCTTGCCGGCGAACAGGCTGGCGGCGCCCGCCGCATTTTCGAAATCACGCGGGAATATGCCAAGACCCGGCACCAGTTCGGCCGCGCCATCGGCAGTTTTCAGGCCATCAAGCATATGGCCGCCGATCTGCTGCTGGAAACCGAATCGGCGATATCGGCGGCGCGACATGCCGCGCAGGCGCTGGCCGCAGGCGATGCTGATGCGGGTCAGGCCGTCAGTCTGGCGGCATTCGCCTGTGCGGATGCCTATGTGCGCACGGCAACGGACGCCATCCAGATGCATGGCGGCATCGCTTTTACCTGGGAATATCCGGCGCATCTATTCCTGCGCCGCGCCCGCGCACAGGCCTGGTTGCTGGGCGGTCCGGCCGCCATGCGCGAACGCTTCATCCAGCAATTGGGGGGTTGATTCATGGCCGATGCCAATGTGCAAAGCGATTCCGATCTGCAGGCCGAAGTCCACGCCTGGCTGCAGCAGAACTGGGATCCGGAAATCCGCGCCCGCCGGCAAAATCTGGGCGAAGGCTTTGGCCGCAATCCGTTTCAGCCATTCCTTGAAAAAGTGCTGGCCAAGGGCTGGGCGGTGCCGACCTGGCCCAAAGACCAATATGGCCTGGGCCTGTCAAAGGCACAGGCACGAATCATCGAACAGGAATTCGCCGCCGTGCGCGCGCCCGGTGCCGGTCAGGACAAACACAATCTGTGGGCGAATACCGCCGCCACCTATGCCACGCCGGAATTCCGCGCCGAAATCCTGCCCAAATTGCTGACTGGCGCGGTCGGCATGTGCCTGCTCTATTCCGAGCCGGGAGCCGGTTCCGATCTGGCCGCAGTGCGCACCCGTGCCGACCGTGAAGGCGACCAGTTCCGGGTGAACGGGCAGAAAGTCTGGACGTCGGGCGCGGCCATTGCCGATTACGGCATGCTGATCGCCCGCACCGACTGGGATGCGCCGAAACACGCCGGAATCAGCTTTTTCTTCCTGCCGATGAAGCAGCCGGGCGTCGAAGTGCGACCATTGCGCCAGATCACCGACGAATCCCAGTTCAACGAAGTGTTCATCACCGATGCGCTGGTGCCGGCCGCCAATCTGCTCGGGCCGCTGAATGGCGGCTGGCGCGTGCTGCAGACAGCGCTTGCCTATGAGCGTTCGGTCATGGGCGATGCCGCGCGCGGACCGCGCAGCGGCAAGGCCGGCCCCAAGGGCGATAATGCACTGGTCGAACTGGCGCGCGAGGCCGGGGTGCTGGATGATCCGGTGCTGCGCCAGGATATCGCCCAGGTGACGGCGTGGAAGATGCTGAACCGGCTGAACAATGCCCGCGCCAAGGCCGAACTGAAACAGGGTACATCCTCACCGATCATGTCGCTGGGCAAGCTGGCGATGTCGCGCATCCTGCATCAGGAAGCCCGGCTGCGCACCGCCATGCTGGGCGCCAACAGCCTGCTGGAAGGCCCGGACCACCCGCGCGCCGAGGATGCCAATTTCCTGACGCTGAATGCCTATTTCACCTCCATTGGCGGCGGCACCGACCAGATCCAGCGCAACATCATCGGCGAACGCGTGCTCGGCCTGCCGAAAGAACCGGAAGTGGACCGCAATATCCCCTTCCGGGAGGTCAAAAGCGGTTGAACCGCCGGGCCGGATTTTACCCCAAACGATCCCCGCTATCTGCCTGAATTGCAAAAATATCTGCTGCAGCCGCAGACAGATTAACACATGGCGATGTCTTAACACATGGCGATGTCGGGAAATTTGACATTTCTGGCCGGAAAACCGATCTGGCGGGCAGCAGCCAATATCGGCCCCACATCTGTTCAGGAAAAGACTTATGCGCTGGACTGTTCTGCTTGCTCTTGCCGCCGCCA
>CAZIAA010000006.1:14491-16039 GCA_964537365.1 uncultured Sandaracinobacter sp. | reverse complement strand
CGGGTCGATGACCGGCTGCGGCATTTGTCACCACCGGCATTTCCACCACGCCCGACGATAGCGCTGCCGGCGCCGCTGGCCACTCTGGATGCGCTGGCGATGGATGACTGGCAGCGCATGTGCAAGGGCCGGATGCTGCGCCGCATCGCCTCGCCAGTGCGGCAATGGAAAATGGCGCGCGCGGCTTTGGCCAGCGCCTGAACCGCCACTGGCTTGCGTTGGCCGGGGGCGGTGCTAGAGCAGGAACGGGGTCGCGCGGATAACTGAAAGCTGTGCCGCCATGCGCTCCATGCGTCTTGCCGATCTTGCCCCCAAAATCCGTCTGTTTGCAATTGTCCTCGCCCTGGGTCTGCTTGGAGGCGGGCTGTTCGTGCTGTTCGCCCATGGCGGTGGGGGCGCTGCCGCTGGTGATGCCGCGCCAGCGGCGCTGGCGCTGGCGGCGGACAGCCCGGCCGCGGACTCTGCGCCGCAAGTGGAATTGCCGCAATTGCCCAAAGCCGACCCGGCCGACAAGGAACGCAAGCGCTTTGACCGTCGCGACCGCAATGACGATGGCGTGATTTCGCAAGCGGAATATCTGTATCTGACCCGGCGCAATTTCGACCGCCGCGACCTGAACGGTGATGGCGTGCTCAGTTTCGAGGAATATGCCCAGGCGAAGATCCGCGAGTTCGGCGAGGTGGATTCGAATGGCGACGGCCAGCTCGATCGGGCGGAATTCGCCACCACGGCACCCAAACCGCGCGCCGCCAGAAAGCCAGATTGCAGCTGCGACTGAGCTGCATCCAGCCGGCCGGTCTGTGCCATTTTGGCAACAGCAAATGCTTTAAATGCTGCGATGCGGCAGGTTAACTTGGGGTTCACGGCGCCAGCGCTTATCTCCATTGCATCCATCGGATACCTCCACTGATGGCAGGTAATGTATTGGAGTAATGGAAGGATATTTCATGGCTCGTGCTTTTACGGCAATCGCGGGCGCGGTTGGTGCCGCGGCTCTGCTGGCGGCAGCTCCTGCAGTTGCACAAGAACCATTCAATGGCCCCTATATCGGCGTTCAGGCTGGTTGGCAGCAGGATAACGCCCGCGTGTCGGTTGAAACCGGCAATACCGAAGTGATCACCCGGGGCAAGAAATCCGGCTTCGAATATGGCGCCCAGCTGGGCTATGATGCCAAGCTCGGCGAACAGTTCGTGCTTGGCGCCGAAGCCTTTGTCAGCGGCTCCACCGGCCGCAATGAATTCTCCAACACGGCTTATGTGAAGTCCGGCCGGTCCTTTGGTCTGCTTGGGCGCGCCGGCGTGCTGGCAACACCGCAGACGCTGGTCTATGCTACTGGCGGCTGGGAAAATGCCCGCTTCTCGTTCAACGATGCTGGCACCAAGATCAGCAAGAACAAGGATGGCTGGACCGTTGGCGCCGGCATCGAGCAGCTGATCAACCCCAATGTCGGCGTTCGCGTGGAATATCGTTACAGCCGCTTTGGCAACTCGCATATCGATGCGCTGGACCCGCTGACGGGTGGCGAAACGCATATGCGTGACACCCGCA
>CAZIAA010000006.1:0-14391 GCA_964537365.1 uncultured Sandaracinobacter sp. | reverse complement strand
GCAACCTGCAGCAGCCGCGCTTCCAGCTGTTGCAGGCTGTCCGGGTCGGTGATCTTGCCGCCATTCGCCGCGGTCAGATAGAAAGTGTCGACTGCGCGCTCACCATAAGTGGCGATATGGGCGGAATGAATGGTCACTTGCGCGTCGAACAAGGCCCGGGTCAGCGCATAGAGCAGCGCCGGCCGGTCGAGGGCAGTGATTTCAACGACGGTCAGGCGCTGCGAGGCCTGATTGTCGGTATAGACCTGCGGCACGATCGAAAAGGCTTCCTGGCGCCGGCGCGGCAACGGCCGGCTGGCCAGCCGGCGGCCCAGATGCTCGGGTGTGGCAATAGCGTCGTGGATGCTCTGCCGCAGCCGCTGCAATTGCGTGGCTTCGGCGAATGGTTCGCCCAGAGGGCCCTGCACGACCAGATTGTCGAGCGCCATGCCGTCCATGGTGGTGTGGATGCGGGCATCCACCACCGAAGCGCCGGCCAGCGCGATGCCGCCGGCAATGCGATAGAACAGCCCCGGCTGGTCGGCGGCATAGACCGTGACCAGCGTGGTTCCGCCGCTGTCATGGACATGGGTGGACACGGCGATTTTCCGCCCTTCGCGATCGGCCTGCTGCACCAGGCGCAGGTTGCTGGCAGCGACTTCCGCCGGCTCGGCGATCCAGTAGCTGTCGGCGAGGCGGCTGGCGAAGGCGTGAATGACATCGTCGCTTTCCCCGGTCAGCCGCTGCAATTCGGTCTGGGCGCTGTGGATGCGCGGCTGGCGCATCTTGTGCTTGTGCCCGAGGCGCAGCACTTCCTCGATCGAATCATAGAGCGTGGCCAGCAACTGGGCCTTCCAGCTGTTCCACACGCCGGGGCCGACCGCCGAGATGTCGACCACGGTCAGCACCAGCAGCAGCCGCAGCCGTTCCGCCGAAGCAATCACCCGCGCCACATCCTGAATGGTCTGCGGGTCGGTCAGGTCGCGCTTGAAGGCGACCGCCGACAGCAGCAGATGCTGTTGCACCAGCCAGGCCACGGTATCGGTTTCCGAAGCCGACAGCCCGAAGCGCGGCCCCAGCCGCCGGGCAATGCCGGCGCCCAGCGTGCTGTGGTCGCCGCCGCGGCCCTTGGCGATATCGTGCAGCAGCACGGCGACATAGAGCACCCGGCGCGACACCAGCTGGCGGATGATGGCCGAAGCCAGCGGCAGTTCCTCACGCAGGTCGCCGCGTTCGGTTTTCGCCAGCAGGTCGATGGCGCGGATGGTGTGCTCGTCAACGGTGTAATGGTGATACATGTCCCATTGCATGCGGGCGTTGACGCGGCCGAAATCCGGAATGAAGCGGCCGAGCACGCCGGTTTCGTTCATGGCGTGCAGGATTCTGGCCGGGTCGCGCGGCGAGGTCAGCACATCGAGGAACAGCGCATTGGCGCGCGGATTTTCGCGCACGGAACCCTTGACCAGCCGCGCATTGCGCGCAGCGAGACGCATGGTCATCGGGTGAATCGCCAGCTCCTCGCTGTCGGCAAGCTGGAACAATTCGATCAGCCGCACCGGGTCTTCGGCAAAGAATTGTTCATCGGGCGCTTCGATCTGGCCGCGCGACAACAGGAACCCGTTGAGCCGCGCCGGCCGGCGGCGCAAGCGCGGCAGCCAGCTGCGCGCATGCTGTTCCTCCAGATGGGCGAGGAACACTCCGGTCAGATTGCCGACCTGCTTGGCGGTCAGGAAATAATGCCGCATGAAGCGTTCGACCGCGCTCATGCCGGGGCGGTTGGCATAGGCCATGCGGTCGGCGATTTCGCGCTGCATGTCGAAGGTCAGCCGCTCTTCGGCGCGGCCGGCGATGTCGTGCAGATTGACCCGCACGGCCCAGAGAAAATTCCGCGCCCGCTGGAACAGGCGATATTCCGCCGGCGTGAACAGCCCTTTCCTGACCAGATCCGGCGCATTCTGCACCTGGTGCACGAATTTGCCGATCCAGAACAATGTCTGCAGGTCGCGCAATCCGCCCTTGCCGTCCTTGATATTGGGTTCGACGACATAGCGGCTGTCGCCCATGCGCTGGTGTCGTTCATCGCGTTCGGCCAGCTTTTCGGCGATGAATTCGCGGGCATGGCCAGCTATGATTTCCTGCTGAAAGCGGTTGAGCGTTTCATCATAGAGTTGCCGGTCGCCCCACAGATAGCGCGCTTCGAGCAGCGCCGTGCGCACGCTGAGGTCGGATTTGGCCAGGCGGATGGTGTCCTCGGGCGTGCGCGTCGAATAGCCGACCTTGAGGTCGAGATCCCATAATATATACAGCACGGCTTCGACGATCTGTTCCACCCAGGCGTTGTTGCGCATGGGCGACAGGAAGGTGATGTCGACATCCGAATAGGGCGCCATTTCGGCGCGCCCGAAGCCGCCCGTGGCTGCCAGCGCGATGCGCTGGGCCGCGGTCGGATTGTCGAGCGGATAGAGATAGTGGCTGGCGGCATCGAAGGCGATGCGCAGCAGCTGGTCGATGAGAAAGCTTTGCGCGCGCGGCAGTTCGCCGCCGCGGCCGGGGGCGGCGACAATGCGGCGGTGCAGTTCGGCCTGTCCGCGATCGAGGGCGGCGGCGAGGATCCGGGAGACGCTGCGCCGGCGGTCTTCGGGGGCGGCAGCCGCAACCGCGGCCTGCAGTTCCGCCTGTATCTGACGGCGATCGATGATCAGCCGACGTTTGCTGACATGGCTGTAGAGTTGCACCATGGCGCACAGTCTAGCGCGCGCACCAGCACGCCGGCAACGGCCGCGGCGGGGTGCGCCCGGAGTATATTTTCACCCGGCGCAGACAGTAGCTTGCAAAAGCCGGCATTTGCCTGTGTAACAGCTAAGCAACCATATCGGCTGCGTTCGGGAGTGAAGAGGGAGTGGAATGGGCCAGTCTGAAGACGAGCTTGCGCTGGCGCGTGCGCGTGTGGGCGGGCCCTATGCCTGGTATGTGCTTGGGATTCTGATTCTCATTTATGCGACGAGCTTCGTGAACCGGCAGATCCTGTCGATCCTGGCGGAAGACATCAAGGCTGATCTGGGCATTACTGACGCTCAGATGGGCTTTTTGTATGGCACTGTCTTTGCAGTGTTTTATGCGCTATTCGGAATTCCCCTCGGGCGGCTTGCCGATATGTGGCATCGTGTCCGGCTGCTCAGTCTCGGGCTGACATTATGGGCGATGATGACGGCGCTGTCGGGCTTTGCGCGCAATTTCGGCGAGCTGGCCGTGGCCCGCATCGGGGTCGGCATCGGCCAGGCCGCGGCGGCGCCTTCGGCCTTCTCCATTCTGGCGGATTATTTCCCGCGGGAAAAACGCGCGACGGCGATCTCGATCTATGCCTCGGGCGTGTCGATCGGCATGGGGCTGTCGCTGTTTCTGGGCGGCCTGATCGTCAACAACTGGAATGCAGCCTTTCCCGAGGGCGGACCGCTGGGACTGGTCGGCTGGCAGGCGGCATTTGTCATTGTTGGTGCGCCGGGCGTGCTGCTGGCGGCCTGGTTTGCCACCGCCAAGGAACCGATTCGCGGCATTTCCGAAGGCATCGTCATGCCACCGACGGAACGCCCCTTTGCCAAGATGATGGCGGAACTGGTCTGCATCATTCCGCCATTCACCATTTTCCACATCGCCGGCTTTGGCCGGCGGGCGCTGCTGGTGAATCTGGCCGGTGTCGCGGTGGCAGCCGCTGCCGCTTTTGGAATCAGCCATCTGGTCGGCAATCTGCAGCAATGGCTGGCGCTGGCCGTCGCCGGCTATGCCGTGTTCACCTGGCAGCAGTCGCTGGCCTATCGCGACGCACCGACCCACCATCTGATCTGGGGCACGCCGACTTTTCTGGTGCTGGTGGTGGCGTTTGGCAGTATTTCGATGGTGCTCTATGCTTGGGGCTTCTGGTCCGCACCCTATGCCATTCGCGTGCTTGGCGCCGACAAGGCCGCGGCCGGGTTGTTTCTGGGCATCACCATGTCGCTCGGTGGTTTTCTGTCGGTGATCAGCGGCGGTCGCATGGCGGACTGGCTGTCGCTGCGCAATCCTTCGGGTGGGATCCTCGTTGCCATCGTCGGTCTGTTTGGCATGACTCCGTTCCTGCTGCTGCAGTTCACCACATCATCCGAAACCCTGTTCTATGTCTGGAGCTTCGGCACGGCGTTGCTGGCGGGCTGCTGGGGCGGTGTTGCCGGTGCCACATTCCAGGATCTGGTGCTGCCGCGCATGCGCGGTGCCGCCACCGCCACCTATCTTCTGGGCGTGACCGTGATCGGGCTGGGAATTGGGCCGTTTCTGGCCGGCTTCCTGTCCGAACGCATCGGCCATCTGGGGCATGCGCTGCTGGCGATGATGCTGTTGCTGCCGCTGCCGCTGTTATGTCTGATCTATGTCTATCGCACGCTGCCCGCGGCCAAGGCCAGCCGGGTCGAGCGGGCGCGCGCCGCTGGCGAGCAGGTCTGAACGGGTGCCTGCGGCGACGCCCGAGGCACAGGTCGGTCAGGTACCTCCCGGCGCAGTCGCCGGTGTTGGCGGGCCTTATGCCTGGTATGTGACGACGATCGCCGTGCTGGCCAATGTCAGCAATTTCGTCGACCGGCAGATCCTGTCGATCCTGGCGGAAGACATCAAGGTCGGTCTTGGCATCACCGATGCCGAGATCGGCTTTTTGTATGGCACGGTGTTCGCCGTGTTTTTCGCGCTGTTCGGAATTTCCCTCGGACGGCTGGCGGATATGTGGAACCGCACGAGATTGCTGAGCGCTGCCGTGGCGCTGTGGTCGGGCATGGCCATGTTGAGCGGCCTGGCGCAGAATGTCGGACAATTTGCGACTGCCAGAATCGGCGTTGGCGTGGGCCAATCCGGTGCTGGTCCGGCTGCATCCTCGTTGCTGTGCGACTTGTTTCCGCGCGAAAAGCGCGCCACCGCGCTGTCCATCTATACCTCGGGTGCCTACATCGGCGGCGGACTGTCGCTGTTATTGGGCGGCCTGATTGTCAGTCGCTGGGATGCGGCTTTCCCGCAAGGCGGGCCATTGGGCCTTGCCGGCTGGCAGGCGACCCTGCTCATTACTGCATTTCCGGGCCTGCTGCTGGCGTTGCTGCTGGCGTTCACCAGAGAGCCGATGCGCGGCATTTCGGAAGGTATCGTGACGCCACCGACGCCAGATCCATTCAAGCGGACATTCGCGGAATTCGCCTGGATGCTGCCGCCGTTCACATTGTTCCATGTCGCACGCCATGGCCGCCGCGCGCTGGGCAGAAATCTTCTGGCGCTGGTGATCGCAACGGCATTCGTTGTTGTCATGACGGCGGTTGCCGGCAATTGGCTGCAATGGCTGGCAATGGCCTTCGCCGGCTATGCCGTTTACAGCTGGTCGCAAACTCTGGCTGTCCGCGATGCGCCCACCCATGCACTGACCTGGAAAACGCCCCTGTTCCTGATCCTGGTGTTTGGTTTGGGCCTGCTGCTGATGATCTATTATGGTCTGGGTTTCTGGGCGGCGCCCTATGCCATCCGCGTGCTGGGTGCTGACAAGGCTGTCGTCGGACTGGCCCTGGGCGTCATCAGTGCCGGCGGCGGCTTTCTGTCCGTGCTGGCCGGCGGCTTTCTGGCGGATTGGTTCCGTCGTCGCAATCCGGGCGGGCGAATCATCGTCATTCTGACTTCCATCATCGTGCCGATGCCCCTCGCCATTCTGCAATACAGCACGGTGTCGGAAGTCATGTTCTATGTCTGGGCGCTGCTGTTCACTTTGGCGGGCTCGCTATGGGGCGGTTCGGCATTCGCGACCATTCAGGATCTGGTACTGCCGCGCATGCGTGGCACCGCAGTTGCGGTATACGGTTTGGCAGCAATGGTTATCGGGCTGGGGTTCGGGCCGTTTCTGGGTGGGTTGCTGTCGGAAATGCTCGGCGATCTGAGGCAGGCCCTGATTGCGTTGTCGCTGTTGCTGCCGCTGCCGATGCTGTGCATGCTCTATGCCTATCGCCATCTGCCGGCGGTGGAATCCAGCCGGGTCGAGCGGGCACGCGCGGCCGGCGAGGACATTTGATCCGGCCGCAATAAACATCGGCGCCGGTGGCTGGCCATGGCTGTGCCGATGGCATTTGCGGGAGAAATTCGGGGTGGTCCTGTCCGAAAGCGAAATTGCTGAAGCGCGCGCACGGGTGGGCGGCCGCTATGCCTGGTATGTCCTGTACATCCTGATCCTGGTCTATGCCGTCAACTATATCGACCGCCAGATCCTGTCGATCCTGGCCGAGGACATCAAGGCCGATCTGGGCCTGAGCGATGCCGAGATCGGCTTTCTTCATGGCACGGTATTCGCTGTGTCCTACTCGCTGTTTGCAATCCCGCTCGGCCGGCTGGCCGACAACTGGAACCGCGTGCGCTTGTTGAGCATCGGCCTTGCTGGCTGGTCGATGATGACGCTGCTGTCGGGATTTGCCCGCAATTTCGGCCAGCTCGGGGCAGCGCGCATTGGCGTTGCAGTCGGCCAGGCGACGTCCGGGCCGGCGGCCTTTTCCATCATTTCGGATTATTTCCCGCGTGAAAAGCGCGCGACAGTGATATCCATCTATTCTGCGGGGCTGTATCTGGGCGCCGGCCTGTCGCTTTTTCTGGGAGGCATCATCGTCAATCGCTGGAGCGCCGCCTTTCCCGAAGGCGGGCCGCTTGGTCTGGTCGGCTGGCAGGCCACATTTCTGTTGCTGGGTCTGCCGGGCCTGCTGCTGGCGCTGTGGCTGGCAACGGTGCGGGAGCCGATCCGCGGCATTTCCGAAAATATCCTGACTCCACCCGCGGAGCGGTTCTTTGCCGAGACGGGACAGGAACTGGTCTGCATTCTGCCGCCGCTGACATTTTTCCATGTGGCGCGCTTTGGCTGGCGGGCGTTGCTGATCAATCTGGGCATGGCGGCGCTGGCGCTGGCGTTCATGGCGGTGATGACATGGGCCGTCGGCAATGGCACGCAATGGGTGGTGCTGGGGGTTGCCGGCTATGCCGTCGCTACCTGGGTGCAATCGCTTGGCTATCGTGACCGGCCGACCCATACGCTGATCTGGAAGACTCCGGCCTTTGTTGCTCTGGTGACCGGCTTCGGCCTGATTTCGATGATCTATACCGCCATCGGTTTCTGGGCCGCGCCCTATGCCATTCGCGAACTGGGCGCCGACAAGGCCGTGGTCGGGTTTTTCCTCGGCGGCAATGCCGCATTGGGCGGCTTTTTGTCGGTCATCATTGGCGGACGCCTGTCCGACCATTTCCGCCTGACCAATCCATCCGGCCGCTTGCTGGTGGTGATGGCATCGATCGTGCTGCCGGTGCCTTTTGTCATCCTGCAATACAGCATCCACTCCGAGTTGCTCTTCTATGTTCTGGCCTTTGCCGTATCCGTGCTGAGCGCGCTGTGGGCGGGGGCCGCGGTGGCCACAGTGCAGGATCTGGTGCTGCCGCGCATGCGCGGCGCTGCAACGGCCAGCTATATTCTGGGGGCGACCATCATTGGTCTTGGCCTCGGGCCGTTTCTGGCCGGGCTGTTGTCGGAACTGCTCGGCGATCTCGGCCATGCGCTCATCGCTCTTGTGCTGCTGTCGCCTTTGCCGTTAATTTGCATATTATACGGATACCGCCACTTGCCGGCAGCGGAATCCAGTCGTGTCGAACGGGCCCGGGCCGCCGGCGAATCCATTTGAAGGGGATTACATGAGTCTCAAGATCAACGACCTGTTTTCGGTAGCCGGAAAAACCGTGGTCATCACTGGCGGCAGTCGCGGGGTGGGTGAAATGATTGCCCGCGCCTATGTCGACAATGGTGCGAAGGTCATTCTGACCAGCCGCAAGGCGGCCGATGTGAACGGGTTTGCAGCGCAACTGGGGGATGCGGCCACGGCCATACCAGCCGATCTGTCGCAAATGGCGGAAGTCGAGCGTTTCGCGGCCGAAGTCGGCAAGGTCACCGACAAGGTCGATATCCTGTTCAACAATGCCGGCGCTTCCTGGGGCGAGGATTTCGACAAATTCCCCGAAATCGGCTGGGACAAGGTCATGGACATCAATCTGAAGGCGGTGTTCTTCCTGTCGCAGAAACTGATCGGTCTGCTCGAAGCCGCTGCCACACCGGATGATTTCGCCCGTATCATCAATATCGGCTCGATGGATGGCCAGCATGTCGCGCCCTATGAATCCTACAGCTATGCGGCGTCCAAGGCCGGCGTCCTGCATCTGACGCGGATGATGGCAAAATATCTGGCCAGGCGGAATATCGCTGTCAATGCCATCGCGCCGGGCTATTTCCCGTCGAAAATGACAGCCGGCATTTCCGACACCATCGATGAAGTGACAGAGAATGCAGCGCCGATGGCGCGCTGGGGCACGACCGAGGACATGGCCGGCGTGGCGCTGTTTCTGGGGTCGAAGGCGTCGGCCTATCTCTGTGGTGCGACGGTGACCGTTGACGGCGGCTATTCGACGACGGCCTGAACGACCTTCTCCGGCCAGTTGCCGGCGCGCGCCAGAAGCGAGGGCATCTGGCGCCCGAGCCTGGGTTCGAACCACTGATTGACTGCAATCAGGGCATCGAGATCGACACCGGTCTCGATGTCGGACCGATCCAGCATATAGAGCAGTTCCTCGGTCGAGATATTGCCGGTCGCGCGCGGCGCGAAGGGGCAGCCGCCCAGCCCGCCGATGCTGGCGTCCAGCACCTGCACACCGGCCCGATAGGCCGCCCAGGCATTGGCAATGCCGCAGCCGCGGGTGTTGTGGAAATGCGCCCGCAGCCGCACGCCGGGGACGGCTTCGCGCACCCGGCCGACGACATCGCCGACCTGTGCCGGCACGGCGACGCCGATGGTGTCGGCAAGTGCGATCTCGACCGCGCCGGCGTCGGCCATTTCGCTGGCAATGCGGGTGACGGTTGCAACCGGCACCGGCCCTTCGAACGGACAGCCGAAGCTGGTGGCGATAGTGACTTGCGGCACCAGCCCGCCTGCGCGCGCGAGCTTCAGCATGGCGCGGTTTTCGGCGATTCCCTGTTCGATGGTCTGACCCTGATTGCGCTGGCCGAAGCTGTCGGAGGCCACCACCACGCAGCCGGCTTCGTCGATACCATGGCGGCCGCCGGCGCGGGTTTCGAGCGCGCGCAGCACACCGCGCTTGTTGAGGCAGAGACCAATATAGGACATATCCGGGCGATCCGGCAGACCGGCAACCACGGCTTCACCATCGGCCATTTGCGGCACCAGCTTCGGGTTGACGAAGCTCGCCACTTCGATGCGGCGAATGCCGGCATCGACCAGACGGTGAATGAGGCCGAGCTTGTCCGCCGTGGAAATAATGCCTTTTTCGTTCTGCAGGCCGTCGCGCACGCCGACTTCGACGACCTGCACGCCATTTTGTGGAATTGCCATAACCCGATCCGGTCCGTTTTCTGGTCGCACTTGTGTCATATAGCGTTTCTCCTCTATCGCTGCGAGATCGGGGCGACAAGCAAGGGGCGCCGGCAGCGGATCGCGGGAGAAAACACGGATCTATGGCGGATGGCGCACTGCAGGGATTGCGGCTGATTGAAATCGGCGCCGGCGCGGCCACGGAAATCTGCGGCCAGCTGCTGGCGGACCATGGCTGTGACGTCATTCGCGTGCTGGCGCCGGCGCCGCGCGTGCCGGATACGGAGGTTCTCGGGCGCAACAAACGCTGTCTGGCGCTGGATTTCTGCACGACAGCGGGCAGCGAGGTGCTGGCGGCGCTGCTGGCCAGAGCCGATTTTCTGCTGCTCGGCAGCCTGCCGGCGAACATCGTCCAATCCGTACCCGACAGTCTGTTGCAGGCGATGGACGATCCCGCACTGGTGCGGATTCATCTGCCGGCGCAGCCGGACGCCCGCCAGCCATTCGCAACGACATTCCGGAAAGCCGCATTTGCCGCCTTTGGCGCAATGCTGGCCCTGCATCACCGCCACCGCACTGGCGCCGGGCAATTGGTGCGCGCCGACCCCGATGGCCAGCTGTCCGGGCTGATGTCTGCGCTGGAGCAGGATCTGGCGGCTGGCATCGACCCGGTCGCAACAGCCGGCGCCAGCGTGACCGAGCGGCACCGCGCAACGATCCGGCCGCAACTGAGCGCAACCCCCGGCAAACTGCAATGGCCGCCGGACGCCGGCCAGGCGCAGACAGCGGCAATCCTTGCCGAAGTGCTGGACATGGCCGAGGATGATCTGATGCGGCTGCGTCAGGCCGGCGCCATCTGAACGCGGCCGGGGTGGCCGAACTTCAGCCGAAATCCGGCATGATTCGCTTCATGAAGCTGTGGAACATCGGCACGGTAAAGGCCGTGTCGCCATGCGCCGGCGAATGCAGCATGCCCTTGCGGATGAGGCTGCTGCGAATGGGCGCCAGTTGCGTCACGCGTTTGCCCAGAAGTGCAGCGATGTCGCCGGAACGGTGCGGCCCGGCGCCCAGTTCCGCCATGGCGCGCATATAGCGCTTTTCGCTGGGGGTCAGACGATCGAAGCGGACATGGAAAAAGCTCGAATCCAGCTCGGCGACGGCGGTGATGGTGGCGTTGGTCACATCCTGCAGCGTGATCGGCGAACAGAACGCCAGATCCCAGGCATGCTTGCCCCATTCCTGCAGGAAATAGGGATAGCCTTCGGTCTGTTCGATGATGCGGTCGACCGCGGCCGTTTCGATCTGTTCGTCCTCGCGCTCGATCGGAATGACCAGCGCATTGCGCGCGGCGCCAGCATCGAGTGCGCCCACTTCGACATATTCGAACAGCCGTTCGGCATAGCTTTTGGCGCGGCCGATCTGGCCCAGCAATTGCGGCAGGCCGGCGGCAACCATGGCGACTGGCAATTGCGCCTGCGCGACCGCGTGAAAGGCGGAAATCAGCGCTGCCATTTCGTCGCTTTGCACATATTGGAATTCGTCAATGGCAAGGACGACGGTGGTCTGGCGCTCCCTGGCGGCATGGCCGATGGCAATCAGCAATTCCGACAGATCGACGCCCAGATCACCCGAATCGGCCACGCCCTTTTGCGGCTCGGCATCAATGGTGAAGGCAATGTCCTGATAGCTGACTTTCAGCTTGGCGAAGCTGGCCAATGCCCGCAGTGCGCGCCGCGCGCCCTGTTTGGCCGATTCCATGCGGTCGGGCTTGAGCCATATGGTGCGCAGCGGCGGCGCCAGCATTGCCGGCAAAGCGAAGCCGTCGGGCGCGCCGATGCGCCCCGCCTGCGCGCCGCGCGCTTCGGCGTCGCGGCGGATCTGGCCCAGCAGCACGGTTTTTCCAGTGCCGCGCAGGCCATGCAGAATGAGGCTGCGCGCCGGCCGGCCAAGCGCAATGCGGTCGAGCGCGATTTGCGCGCGTTCGAGAATGTCGTCGCGGCCGGCAAGTTCCGGCGGCCGGGTGCCGGCACCGGGGGCAAAAGGGTTGCGCACGGGGTCCATGCGGCATGGGTGCGAAATTATCTCCTACACGTAAAGCCCCTAATTTCTCTAATCACTGGTCCTGTCACTGGTCCCGTCACTGGCTTTGGCGCGCAGCCGGATGATCTGGCCCTTGCCTTCGTCGGTCAGCACATAGACCAGCCCGTCCGGGCCGACGCGCACGTCCCGCACCCGCGCACCCAGACGCAGGCGATGCTCGGATTGCGGCTGGCCCCTGGCGTCGAGGCGGATGATGCGCACATCCTCGCTGCGTAAACCGCCGGCCAGAATGGCGCCGGACAAGGATGGAATGGCGCGCGCGCGATAGATGGCAAGCCCCGATGGCGCGATTGACGGAATCCACACCGAAACCGGGTCGGTGACGCCGGCGCGGGCACGCACGGAAGTGATCGGCAGGCCGGAATATTCGCGGCTGTAGGTGACTTCCGGCCAGCCATAATTATGCCCGCCGGCGATGCGGTTCAGTTCATCGCCGCCGCGCGCACCATGTTCGGTCGCCCAGACGATTCCGGTTTTCGAATCGCGCGCCAGCCCCTGCGCATTGCGGTTGCCGAGGGTCCAGACATGCGGGTCCCATTTGCCCCGCTGCGCGCCAAGGCCGGGATTGCCGGGGGCGGGCTTGCCCTCCGCCGTCAGCCGCAGGATCTTGCCGAACCAGCTGTTCGGCTGTTGCGACTTGTTACGGATCAGCCCGCCGTCCAGATAGACGTTGTTGCCGCCGTCGCCGACGCTCATCAGCAGGCTGCCATCCGGCAGCCACAGCAGTCGCGAGCCCAGATTCTGTCCCTGCGGCTTGGCCACCGGATTGTGCAGCAGTTCGACGACATCAGCGAGCTTGCCATCGACCAGCCGGCCGCGCGCCAGCGCGATTCGGTTGGCGCTCTCGTTACCACTAAGATAGGTCAGATAGATCAGCTGGTTGCGCGCAAATTCCGGATGCAGCGCGACATCCAGCAGACCGCCCTGTCCAACCGCCGCAACCGCCGGGACACCAGCCACGGGCGGGCTCAGCTGACCATCGGTGCTGATGATGCGCAGCCGTCCGGGCCGCTCGGTCACCAGCGCCCGGCCATCGGGCAGCCAGGCGATGCTCCAGGGATGGTTGAGACCCTCGGCCCAGACCTGCGCTTGCAGCCCGTTTTCTGCGGGTACCTCGAACGCAATGACGGGGGGTGTGCGGGCGGACGCCGGCAGGCTGAGTGCAAGCAGGGCAAGCAGCGATGTGAAGCGGGTGGTTTTCATGCGGCTCTCCTTCGGGAAAGAGGGTGCTGTGCGGACGGGCCATTGTCGCTGCAATCGGGGGCCACAGGCAACACTGCTTTTTCTCGCAATTTTCGCGGCTGCGACTTAACATCGCCCATTCGGGACATTAGGAAAGAGGCAGGCCATGCGGCTGGATGACCAACGTGAAAGCCGGAACATCGAAAACCGCCGTGGCAGTGGCGGCTTTGGCTTCGGCCGCAGCGGCCAGCCATTGGGCGGTCTGCGTGGTGGTGGCCGCGGCGGCCTGTTCCAGCTGCTGTTACCAGTTATTTTCTCGCGTTTCGGTATTTTTGGTGTGGCGATTCTGTTGGGGGCGGTCTGGCTTTTCGATGGCAGCGGCCTGATGAACGTCGCGGCGCCCAATACGGTCCCGACCGCAACCCAGGCTGTCGATGCACCCGCCGGCGATGCTCTGGACAATGCCACGGATCGTTTCGTGGCGCGGGTGCTGGCCACCACCGAGGACAGCTGGGGGCGCATTTTTGCCGCTTCGGGCCAGCGCTATGCGGAACCGGTGCTGGTGCTGTTCGCCGGTCAGGTGCGTTCGGCCTGTGGTGGCGCGACCGCGGCAATGGGGCCGTTCTACTGCCCGGCGGATCGCAAGGTCTATCTCGACACCAGCTTTTTCGATGAACTGAGCCAGCGCTTTGGCGCGCCGGGGGATTTCGCCGCCGCCTATGTCATCGCACATGAAGTCGGCCATCATGTGCAGACATTGCTGGGCACCTCGGCGGAAGTCAGCAAGGCACAGCAGCGCGCCAGCCGCGTCGAAGCCAATCAATTGTCGGTGCGGCTGGAGCTGCAGGCGGATTGCTATGCCGGGGTGTGGGCGGCCGACAACCGCGACATTCTCGATGCCAGCGATTTCGACGAAGGTGTGCGCGCGGCGCAGGTGATTGGCGACGATACCCTGCAGAAACAGGCGCAGGGGCGCGTCGTCCCCGACAGCTTTACCCATGGCACTTCGGCACAGCGGGTGAAATGGCTGCGCACCGGCTTCGATGCCGGCGATCCGGCGGCCTGCGACACCTTTTCCCCGCCCTATGCCCGGCTGTAACATACGCCCGGCCTGATGCCGGCCGCCGGGCGCGGGCAAAGCGGGTGTTCACCCGGCAGCAATGTGGCCGTATATGATATCCGCACCATGTTGACACGTCCGCGCCGCTTGATGTTCCCTCTGGCCCTGCTGCTTGCAGCCGGCCCCGCCGTTGCCGTGCCGTCGATTCAGGCACTGGCCGGCTGGCGGGCCGGAAGCTGGCAGGAACGTGCTGGCAAGGGCCCGCCCCTGCCGCCGGTCTGCCTGACTTCGGCCGAGCGGATTCTGCTCGGCAGCCATGGCGGCGCCCGGGGTTGCGGCTTTACCGTTGTGCGCGATGGACCCGATGCGGCCGGAGTCACCTATGTCTGTGAAGGCGGGCGGCAGGGGCGCACCGACCTGCGCCGCGATACCGCGGATGTCTACACCGTCTATGCGCAGGGGCTGGCCGACAAGCACCCTTTCGCCAACCGCAGCGAATGGCGCCGAATCGGCAATTGTTGAACGCCGCCCGCGCGCAAACTTTCCTTGGCGAATGCAGCAATTGCGCTATTGTTGGCGGATGGGATGGGATTTGGAAATTGCCGAATTGCGCTGGCGTCAGGCTTTGGCCCGGCGCATGGGTGGCCCGGACAAGCTGCGCCGCCGCCG
>CAZIAA010000005.1:0-16163 GCA_964537365.1 uncultured Sandaracinobacter sp. | reverse complement strand
GACCGAAGCCGGCCTCTACCGCACCATTTCCGGCGCCGATGCCATCGCCTTCGGGCTGGTGGCTGCCGCCAAGCTTTCGGGCCTCAGGCTGTTTTTCGGCAGCTATCCGATCACGCCGGCATCCAATATCCTGCATGCTCTTGCGCAGTTGCACGAATTCGGCGTCACCACATTCCAGGCCGAAGACGAAATTGCCGCCATCGGCGCCAGCATCGGCGCGTCCTGGGGTGGCGATCTCGCCGTGACGTCATCCTCTGGGCCTGGCCTTGCTCTCAAGACCGAAGCCATGGGCCTCGCCATCATGACGGAACTGCCGCTGGTGATCGTCAATTCGCAGCGTGGCGGACCGTCCACCGGCCTGCCCACCAAGACCGAGCAGTCCGACCTGTATCAGGCGGTTTACGGCCGCAATGGCGATGCGCCCATGGCCGTCATTGCCGCGCGCAGCCCGGCCGATTGCTTCGAAGTGGCCATCGAAGCCTGCCGCATTGCGCTGAAATACATGACCCCGGTCATTCTGCTGACCGATGGCTATATTGCCAATGCCACCGAACCCTGGCTCATCCCCGATGAACGGCAATACAAACCATTCCCGGTGGAATTCTATGACGAGGTTTCCGAAAGCGGCAAGTTCAATCCCTATACCCGCGATGCCCAGACTCTGGCGCGGCTGCGGGTCAAACCCGGCACACCGGGGCTGATGCACCGCATCGGCGGTCTGGAAAAAAGCAATGTCACCGGCGACCTCGATTATTCGCCGGCCAATCACGAAAAAATGACTCTGGCGCGCAAGGCCAAGATCGATGGCATCGTGCGCGATATCCCGCCACAGGCTGTGGAGCTCGGCAACGACCATGGCCGCCTTGCCGTCGTCGGCTGGGGTTCGACCTTCGGCCCCATTCGGCAGGCCGTCGCGCGGCTGCGGCATGCCGGGCATGACGTTTCGCATATCCACATCCGCCATATCTGGCCGCTGCCGGCCAATCTCGGCGATCTGCTGAAGCGCTTCGACCATGTGCTGGTGCCGGAAATGAATACCGGGCAATTGAAGACATTGCTGCGCGATCAATATCTGATCGATGCCAAACCGCTGAACAAGGTTGCCGGCCAGCCATTTCGCATTGCCGAACTCGAAAAAGCCATTCTGGAGGTATTGGGTCAATGAACAAGTCGATGAAGCTCGGTGCCGCCACCAAACCCGATGACTGGGCGACCGATCAGGAAGTGCGCTGGTGCCCCGGCTGTGGCGACTATGCCATTCTGAAGGCGGTGCAGCGCACCCTGCCGCAGCTGGAAGCGCAGCGCCACAAAACCGTCTTTGTTTCTGGCATCGGCTGCTCCAGCCGCTTTCCCTATTACATGGAAACCTATGGCTTCCACTCGATCCACGGCCGCGCGCCCAGCATTGCGACCGGTCTGAAGCTGGCCAATCCGGAACTGGATGTCTGGCTGATTACCGGCGATGGCGACGGCCTCTCCATCGGTGGCAATCACATGCTGCACTTGTTGCGGCGCAATCTCGATTGCCAGGTGCTGCTGTTCAACAATGAAATCTATGGCCTGACCAAAGGGCAATATTCGCCGACCTCGCGCCTTGGCACGCCGTCGCCGACCTCGCCGGCCGGTTCGATCGACCAGCCGGTCACGCCCTGCTCCTTCGCGCTGGGCGCCGGCGGACGCTTTGTCGCCCGCACCATCGACACCGCGCAAAAACACATGCCGGAACTGTTGATGCGCGCCCATGCCAACAAGGGCACAAGCTTCGTTGAAATCTATCAGAATTGCGTCGTTTTCAACGATGGCGTGTTCGCCGATTTTACCGGCAAGAAAAACGCCCCGCAAACCCAGCTGTGGCTGGAGCATGGCAAGCCGATGCTGTTCGACAATGGCAGCAAGGGCCTGCATCTCAACCGCGACACACTGCGGCTGGAAGTCATTGATGTGGTGGATGGCGATACCAGCAATGTTCTGGTGCACGATGAAACCAACCGGGCTGTCGCGCATATGCTGATCGAAATGCCCTTTCCGGATTTTCCGGTTGCGCTGGGTGTGCTCTATTGCAACCCCGGTCCAAGCTATGAAGAGCAGCTCATGCAGCAGAACCGCGCCGCCGAGCAGGGCAAGAAAGCGGATTTCGCTGCCCTTTTGCGGCGCGGCCAGACTTGGGAAGTGAAGTTCGCGCACTGAGCTTGCGCCGCATCCCGGCAATGGATTTTCCGGATGCAGCGCACCCGGCTGCATCCGGCCACGGCCAATGGAACCGGCCGGTCAAAACCAGCGGATCGCCGGCCGCGCGCGAGGGAAAACACCGCCCCCGCGCGTATAGAGCAGCATGGAGTTGCCATGCACGCCCTGATGCCAGCCAATGACACAGCAGCAGTTGCGGCGGAAACGCCGGAGGCCGTGCTGCTGTTGCGCGCCGGTGCCGGTGACCGCCAGGCTTTTGACGAACTGGCGCAACGAACCGCGCGACCATCGCTGGCGCTGGCGCTGCGCGTGCTGGGCGATTCCGCCCGCGCCGAAGACGCCGTTCAGGACGCCCTGACGAAATTATGGCTGAGCGCTGCCCGCTTCGAGCCGGCGCGCGGCAGCTTCTCCGCCTGGTGGCGGCGAATCCTCATGAACTGCACGCTGGACGCGCGCCGTCGCCTGCGACCGGTCACGCCGCTGGACGATATTGCCGAAACCGCCGATCCGGCGCCAGACCCGCTGGCGGATGCCGAAACGACGGACCTCGCCGCGCAAGTCCAGCTGGCCATGGCGCAGCTTCCGGCACGGCAGCGCGCCGCCATGACGCTGTTCTACAGCGAGGACCTCAGCATGAAGGAAATCGCCGACGCGCTCGATTCGACGCCCAAGGCCATTGAAGGCCTGCTGTTGCGCGGGCGCACGGCGCTGCGCGACAGCCTCGCCTATCTGAAGGACGAAATCACATGACGACCAATCACCAAATGGAGGCCATGCTGTCTGCCTGGGGGCGGGCCGATCTTGCCGACCTCTCCGCCAATCGCGACCGCGCGGGGGATTCTGCCCGCATCGCCCGTATCATCCAGCATGCACACCGCGTTTCAACATCCAGGCAGCAGCCTGCACACCCCGACACAAGCCGGAGCCATCGTTCCTGGTGGTGGGTGGGCGGCAGCAGCATCGGTGTTGCAGCATCGGTTGCAGTTGCGCTGCTGCTGGCCGGCAACCCCATGACACGACCAGCCACGCCGACAGCCGCGCCCACCCTGCTGGCGGACGACGACAGCGACGACATGATGCTGTTTGCGCTGCTTTACACGCCAACCAGCGAAGAGGAGTACCAATTATGAAAACCCTGATTCTTGCAACCGCCGCGCTGATTGCGGCCCCGGTAGCAGCCCAGTCTGCGGCCACCCCCACCCAGGCGCCGGCCACCACCCAGGCCGACAAGGCCAGCCCGCGCAGCGGACATATGATGCACAAGAAATCGCATATGAAGCGCCCGGCGCCGATGTTCCGCGGCATGTCCGAAGCCGGTCGCAAGGAACTGATGACAGCGATGCGCGCCAGTCAGGATGATCGCGCCGCCGTCAGCGCCGCCCGCGACAAGATTGCAGCGCTGGTAGGAGCCGACAAGCTGGATTCAAAGGCGTTGCAGACCGCGATGGCTGAAGAGCGCCGCGCCGTCGACGCCCAGCATGCCCGCCAGCAGCAACGCGTGCTGGCAGCCATCAGCAAGCTGTCGACCGAGGACCGCAAGGCATTTGCCGCCGACACACAAAAGGCCCGCGCCAAGATGCGCGAGCGCATGGACAGTTGGCGCGCGCGCGCAACCGAGAAGAAAGCCGCCGACTCCAAAGCCAAATAACCATCTGTTCCGGGCTGAAAAACAGTCCCGATTGGCAATCCACAACAGCGCTGCGGTTCGGGCATCCCCCCGGATCGCAGCGTTTTTTACCAGCCGACTCTCTCTGCGCGGATTGCGTGGCCGCTGCTGTCTCAGCCCAGAAAGCGCGCCGCCAGATCCCGGGCGATGCGGGCTGGCCGAAGGGTCGCGGTATCCAGACAGCACCAGCTGGATTTCACCTCAGCAAGAATGGTGTCGCCGCGCTGGATCAAGGTGGTGAAAAACGCCCGGCTGCCCTGTACGCCGGTTGCCACCACCCGCGCCAGCACATCATCTTCCAGAAAGGCCGGCGCGCGATAGGTGATTTCATGCTTCAGCGCCACCCACAGATGCCGCGCAACGGCTTCATGCGGCGCCACCTTGCGCCAGTAACTGGTGACGGCATCCTGCACCCAGCGCAGATACACCGCATTGTTCACATGGCCCATGAAATCAATGTCCGAGCCTTCTATGTGAATGTCGTATTGATAAGCCATCGGCAGAACTCACCACGAACGCCCGCGCCGGCGGATGATCCACCTGCTGCGAGCCATTTGCAATATAATCCGCCCGCAGTGCAAATAACAGGGGTGTAGCGCGGATTCAGCCCTGCCAGCCAGTTTGTCGCACGATCCGCGCCCAGATGCGTTCCGCCAGACGCTTTGTCTGCGGCCCCGGCGTGCCTGTTCCAACCGGCGCACCATCCAGAGTTACAACCGGCAATATCGGCGCCGTCGTCGAGGTCAGGAACAATTCGCTGGCCTGATGCAGTTCCTCTTCCGCAGCCGGGCGCTCGATGACGGCGATGCCAAGGGCCGCGGCTTCTTCCAGCAGGGCCTGTCGTGAAATGCCGGCCAGAATATCACTGGCCAGCGGATGGGTGATGACGGCGCCTGCCGAATCCACCAGAAAGACATTTGTCGACGCGCCTTCGGTAACATGGCCATCCCGAATCAGAATGGCTTCGAACGCGCCGGCCTCCGTTGCTTCCTGCTTGGCCAGAACGGCCGGCAGCAGCGCCGTTCCCTTGATGTCCGAGCGTCGCCGGCGTTCATCGGGGAGCGTCATGGCCGTAACACCCGTTTCCAGCTGGCGCTGGCGCAGGTGGAAATCGAACCGCCTGACGATCATCACCAGCGTCGGGGCAATGCCCGACGGAAAGCCATGGTTGCGCGGCGCCAGCCCGCGCGTCACCTGGATATACAGCGTGCCGTCGGCGGTGCGGCTCTGGCGGATCAAGCGCCGGGTAATGGCGGCTAATGCCGCATCGCTGGCAAGGCCTTCGATAAACAATGCCGCCAGACTGCGGCGCAGACGCCAGATGTGCCGGTCCCAGTCAAGCGGACGGCCGTTCAGAAAGGCAATCACTTCATAGGCGCCGTCGGCAAACTGGAAGCCGCGGTCCTCTACGGCGACTGCCGCCTGTTCGACAGGGCCATAGCGGCCGTTCACATAAGCAATGGAAGGCATGCCAAGGCGCTTAGGATGGGACGGCCGGGGTTGCAACGGCCAATCGCGGAGGCCAATCGGACCCGCGCGCCGACCGCGGCCGGGATGCCGCCATCAAAAAGCGTTTTTCGGGAACAGCACCGCGCCGACAGTTTTTACCAGAATATAGATGTCAAAGGGAATCGACCAGTTTTCAATATAATACAGGTCATGTTCCAGCCGCCGTACCAGCTTTTCCTCGGTGTCGGTTTCACCGCGCCAGCCGCACACCTGCGCCCAGCCGGTAATTCCGGGCTTGACCTTGTGGCGGGCGGCATAGGTGTGCACGACTTCGTGAAACAGCCGCCCGTTGGCGCGCGTCGATGGCGCATGCGGGCGTGGCCCCACCAGCGACATATGCCCTTGGATGACGTTGAAAAGCTGCGGCAATTCATCCAGCGATGTGGCCCGAATGATACGCCCGACCCGGGTGATGCGCTGGTCGTCACGCGTGGCCTGGCGGATTTCGTCCGTCTCGCATTGTTCGACCGTCATCGAGCGGAATTTATACACCCGAAAGCGCTGGTTGTTGAAACCTTCGCGCGGCTGACGAAAGAAAACCGGTCCGGGGCTGTCCAGCCGCACGGCAATCGCCACCAGCAGCATGACGGGCGACACCAGCAGCAGGATCAGGCCGGTCAGCAGCAGATCCTCGGCACGCTTGATGATGGCGTCCGTGCCTGAAATCGGCCGTTCGAACAGGGTGATGACCGGCAGGTCCCCAAGCAGCACCAGCGGCCGCCGGGCAAAAGCGAAATTCGCCAGATCCGGCGCCAGACGGATTCGCACGGGCGTCATGGCAAATTTCTGCACCACTTGCTGGATGCGCGCCGACGCCGACCAGGGCAGCGCCACGATGACCTGATCAATCAGGCCATCGCGGATCATTGCAACCAGATCATCGGACGTGCCGAATACTGGCAGATCATCCACTACCACCGGCACCCGGCCATCGCGCCGGTCATCAAACAAGCCCTCCAGCGTGATCGTCAGCCGGCTGTTGCCGCGAATATATTGCGCCAGTTTCTGCCCCTGCGCCGACGCCCCGTAAATGGCCACCCGGCTGTTGAAAATGCCCTGCCCTTTCAACCGCCGCACCCACATGGTCATGGCAGCACGGGTGCCGGCCAGCATCACTGTCGCCGTCACGAACCATGTCGTTGCCCAGCCGCGGGAAAATTCTTCGGTCATCTTGAGCAGAAAGCCGATGGTGACCATGAACAGGCTGGTGATCACCCAGGAACTGATTACCCTCTGCCAGGCGCTGCGCAGGGAAAAATGGCATTCCACATCATAGGCGCCGGTCACATCCGCAATCAGCGCAAAGATCATCGCCCCCAGAAAAATCGCCCGGTAATAGTTGCCGGCAGGCGGGAGCAGCACCTGCTCTGACCATAAATAAATCGCAAACAGCCCGGCCAGAACGACTGTCAGGAATTCCACCAGCCGGATGGCAAATCCGACCAGATCTATGGGAACAACAGTGTGCCGCGCATCGCTACCGGTATCGGGCGCAGACGCAGGCAGAGGCGGCTTATGCGGGCGAATGTCGTTCAATGCAGCCTGCCATACAACCGGAATGAATATAAAACATGGTTAATCATCGCCACATGCCGTTGCCCAATATTGTCGGCATCCCTAATGTTATAAACTGCCGCGCCGACAAAGGCGTGACAACATGGAAGGGACGGCCATGGATACCGTGTATGATTGGGTGACCGTTGCAATATTCGCCGGCCTTGTCGTGTTGTTTCTGCAACGCTCGGTCGGGCAGGATCACGATCCTATGTGGCCCTATTTCGCAGCCGCCATTGGCTGCATGACCACCAACTGGATCGGCAACCAGGCGGTTGAAAATGGCAATTTCGCCTGGCATGCCACGGCTGTGGCCGGATTGATTGCCATTCTCGCTTTCGTACAGCATTTCCTGAACCCGTTCGGCAAAAACCGCGAGTGAAGAATTCCGCGCCGACCGGGCGCGCCTGTCCGCAGCCAGCGCCCTGCAAATATGGTCCGCGCCATCTTCCGCTTCGGCGTCCGGTGCCACCGCCGCCACTGCCATCACTCCGTCCGCCGCTGCATGAGGCTCTGCGCCATCGGCTGCCCGACAAGGGCTGCCAGTGCAGCCGGATCCGTCACCTCCAGCATCGCCCGGGCAAATTTCTGCAAGCCGGCAAAGCTTTCCGCTGGCGGCAAGCCAACACTGGACAGCCGCACCAGCACGCCATCGGCAACATAGCCGCGCATTTCCGTCTTCAGCTTCAGCCAGCGCTGTTCCGAGCCGCTGGCCGGCAGATAATCGCCGATGCGGGTCCAGTACAGGATCGGCTCCACACGCTGGCTGCTGGTCGCCACCAGTTCCCGCGCCGGCAATGGCATCGCAGCGCCCACCGGAACATCGACCTTGTGCGAACTGCTGACCTGAAAACCGACCGCCGTGTAACACACTTCGGGGCGATGGAGTTGCAGTTGATCAGACTGGGTGTCGCCATAAGCCACGACCATCATCACTGGCAGTTCGGTATCGGACAGGTAAAGCCGGCTGACCGTCTGGCTGTACAGCCGGTCGGCAAGACTGCCTTCGGTCGCCTCGGGCAGGATCATGGCATTGGAAGGGGTAACATGCCAACTGCCGACATTCAGCGGGATGGCATCTTCCAGCCTCTTGTCACCCAGCAGATTGAGAGTCTTGCGCGGGGTCAGTGCAAGCGCACTGCCGGCCGCGGCCAGCAGCGGCAGCGACAACAGCAATTCCCGCCGACCAAATCGCTTCACGCCTGCCTCCTGCGGTTGCCGATGCGGTTGCGCAAAGGTGTGAGGATGCTGTCCAGCAGAAACACCAGAAGCAACGCCGATACGAATGTCACAATGCCGGCAAAATCATGCAGATAGCCCTGCGCCACTTCATTGCCGGCATAATAGGTCAGCAGCACCAGAATGATCACGCGAATGACATTGGCGAGGACTGCTATCGGCAACAGAAAGGCAAACAGGATCGCTGAATATTTCCACGATGCATTGTGCATCAGATAGATGTAGAACAGCCCGACAGCCGTCAGACTGACAATGGAATTGAGGCCGGCGCAGGCATCTTCCACCAGCAGTTCATATTGGGCGATATAGAGCGCCACGCCTTGCTGTGCGATCGGATAGCCGGCCAGCGACAGAATCCAGGTCACGGCATCGGACACGAAAATCTTCAGCGGCTGTGTCAGGCTGTCCACAGCCCAGCCCGGCAATGGAATGAGAAAGCCCAGATAGACAATCGGAAACCACATCCGCATCAGAACGCGATGTCCGACAAAGGCATAGGCAATGGCCAGCAGCGCCAGCAGCAGGCCGGCCACTTCCGTCATCAGGAAATTATACGCGCGGCTGAAGGCGTAGACCGCCGACCCCAGCAACAGCAACGGCAGCGCCACGGCCATGGCGCCCCGCTCCGCCTCGGCGACGATCTCGTCCCAGCTGCGCCAGACAAGCCAGGCCGCGGTCGCCAGAACCAGCGGTCCGTGCACGCCCGCCTCGCTGGTCCAGCTGCGACTGGCGAGCGCGATCATCGTCGGAACGACCGTCAGCAACAAGCCAAGCGTCAACAACGGATTCTGGCGCGCCCGCACAACCACCGGCGCTTTCACATACTCAGCCAGCGTGGCCACCCGACACACCCCCTATTGCGATTTCAGTCTGCGTCATATTCGTTGAGAACCGAGCCAATCGCAGTCGCATGCCCGGCAGCCAGCTGGTTGGCCAGCACCTGGACATCCGCAACATAGCTGTGGTTCCGCCGCGCCACGATCAGGCCATAGCCCAGACTGCCGGCGACCGTCAGCGCATCGGCATTTTCATTGCTGGCGGATGTATCGAAGACAGCAACGTCGAATTGCCGCAGCAGGATGTCCGCGCCGGTACGGAACCGCGCACTGGACAATAATTCCTGTGGCCGCGCCACCGGCGGACCGGCCGGCACGATCGACAGATTGCCCAGGACATTGGTATAAACCACGCGCTCTGGACGATTGACGGCCATGGTCAAATAGGTGGTCAGCCCCGGCCCATTGGGATCGATTCCGAAAATCCGGTCGATACGCGGATCGCGCAGATTGGCATCCACCAGCAGAACCTTGATCCCGACCTGGGCCAGCGCCACTGCCAGATTGGCAGCGATATAGGTCACGCCGACGCCATCCGTCGCACCAACCACGGCAAAGGCCCGCCGCCCCATGCCGATGTGCTGCGAGATCACCTGCGTGCGCAGCAGACGCAGCGCTTCGGCGCGCGGACTGGACGGGTCGGAGATGACGACAAGCTCGCTGGAGACCCCTTCCACCGGCACCAGTTGCAGTGCCCGGTTGCCTTCGACGATCTGTCGGGCCTGGGCGACATCCTCTTCGGTGGCCAGCGCAAGCGCAACCGCGGCCTGGTCGAAGCCAATACGTGCATCCTGCTGATGCTCGGCCACGACCCGCGCCTGCTCGTCTGTCAGTGCCCCGGTCTGCAGCAGCACATCCGACGATGGCCCGGCATCGCTTTCGGCAGCGGAGACAATATCCGTATCGCGTAGATCACTCATGGAATCAGGTCACCTGCAATTCCGTGCCAGGCCTATCATCGGCACGATGGCCCAACAGCTTCTTGATACGACGGCGAAGCAAGGTCTGCCTGGCGGATCCAACGACCGCCAGCACCGGAACGCCGGATGCGAATGCCAGATCCTCCTGACCGCGCACCCGTCGGGCAATGAATTCGGCGAGAACCGCTGTCACCAGTCCCAGCCCGGTGCCGAACAGCAGCGCCAGAACGACCACCATGTTGAATTTCGGATAGGATGGTGTTTTCGATGCAATCGGGTCACCCAGAATGACGATGCCAGCCTCGGACACATCCGCCTGCAAGCGCAGATTATCGGTGCGCGCAGCGGCATTATCGTATTGCGCTCGCTTGCGTTCAACCTCGCGATTTATGCGAATGAATTCATCCAGAACCGGCTTGCGCGAAAGCACCACCTTTTCCTGTTCGGCCACCTGCTGCTCCAGCTTGATGACCGACTGGCCCGCGACATTGGCCATGGTGCTGAGGGTATTCTGCGCCCGCGCATTGGCTCTTCCCAGTTCCGCGGCGACCGTGCTGCGGCGCGCCTGCAATGCCTTGTATTGCGGATGCTCCGGCCCCAGCTTCGACTGTGCGAACGCCAGATTGTCGTCGATGTCGGCCAGTTGCGTTTCCAGCCGCTCTACCACCGGGTCACTGCCGACCCGGACGGCAACCGCAGCATCCGTCGTGCTCTGGGAGCCACGGGCCTGCTGCAGCGACGCCTGCAGCGCCGCCAGTTTGGCGGTTTCGCTGTCCATGCCGCCGACAACCACGATGTCATTGTCGCGCATGAAATCCGCCAGATCATCCTCCGCTGCCACCAGTGCCGTCCGCGCCTTGTCGGCCTGCTCGCGATACCAGTCTCCGGCGCGGGTGGCGGAATCCGTCGAGAAGCGCAATGATTCATCGACATAGGCTTCCCGCAGCGCCGATACCACTTCCTTCGCCTGCTCCGGCGTCGAAGCCTGATAGGTGATTTCCAATATGCTCGATCCGGAAACCAGCCGGGCATCGGTGTTGTTGCTGATCCGCTGCGCCAGCCAGGCACGGACGCCACCATCCGCATCGGTCCGCCCGGTGCTTTCATAGGCGGCAATGGTCTGTGGATTTTGCGCCATGCCCAGGCGATCGACGACCGCACCTGCAACCCGCAGATCCTTGATCAACTGCACTTGTGTGCGCGTATAAGAGACATCACGGCCACTGATCACTCTTTCCGTGACGGGATCCGGATTGCCGATATTCAGCAGCACCCGGGCACTGGCCGGATAGCGTTTCGGCAACACCGACGCGACTGCGGCAGCCACCACCGTGCATGCCAGCATCGATGCCAGAATGAGTTTCCATCTGGCCAGCAGGATGCGCAGAAACTGCAGCAGGCTCATATAATCAGCTCCTCAGAACAGGCGTTCACGGACATTAACGACATCGCCGGCTTCCAGTTCAGTGCTCTGCTCCACCTTGGTCTCTTTGGCGTCGCCGCGTTTCAGGCCGACCTTGCCACTCGAACCTGTCGGCCCGACACCGCCTGCCTGCGCAATCAGTTCGGAAATGGTCATCCCCGGCTTCAGCGGATAGGGGCCCGGGCGCGCCACGGCACCGGTCAGGTAAACCACTTCGGTCTCGGCGACATAAACGGTATCGCCGGGCGCAAGCAGCACGTCTTCCGTTTCTCCAAGCGCCAGCTTGTGCGAATTGACCTTGATTTCCTGATCATCCGCCGCCCGGCGGATGGTGATGATCTGCGACCCTTCCGGCCGCACCCAGCCGGAACGCAGCAGCACATCCAGAAGATGGCGCGACCGGTCCAGCGGCACCAGGCTCGGCGCACCGACCTTGCCGACGACCCGGACATAGCGGCTGTTGTATTCATTCACTTCGACGTTGACGATCGGATCTTTCAGAAAATTGCCGGAAACCAGCCGCTGGCGGATCTTGTCCGCAAGCGTGATGACCGTTTCGCCCTCCGCCTTGACCGCCCCGACGAGCGGCATCACGATCGTTCCGTCCGGCTTGATGCGGGTGGCAATATTGAATTCTTCCTGTCCGTAAACCATGACGGTAATAGCATCATTGGGACCGAGCACATAGCCTGTCGAAGCCGGCTGCGAATCCGGTTGCGTCGCAGCAGCAGTGTCGGCTTGCCCCTGTTGGGCCTGTGCCGGCGCCACTGCAGTTGCAAGCGACAGCAGTACCGCCAGTGTCACAGCACCAGCCGTCCTTGCCGAAATCCTGTTTTCCGAGACCCTGATTGCCATCATTTCTTCTCCAAATCCTCCGGCGCTGGCGCCCCGCTGGCCAGACCGGATCCATCCGCTTCGGCGCGACTGCCCCCGGCTAGATACGCCTGGGTGAACACAATCCGAACCGGCATCAGAACGATGCCCGCGCCGTCAAAGTGACGACATTCGCCGAATAGCTGAACACGCCGGGTTCCGACTTCCGGCGCTGATGCTGATAATCCAGCGACAGCCCCAGAATGCGATTGAGCCGATAATCCGTGCCGACAAAATAACGGTCCATGGTCGACGTCCGTATCGGCTCGGTCTGCGGCAGCGGACTGAAACCATGATAGTCCTGATTGTCATGTGCATAGCCGGCAACGAAATGCAGCCGATCATTGGCGCGGTAATTGACCGATCCATTGAGGAATTTGCCAATGGAGTAATTGGACGCACCACCACTGGAGCCATTGGCGCTGCGCCCCATGCTGACATTGGCACCAAGCCGCGGACCGATATAATTCAGCCCCAGATTCCAGGTCGTGCCGGAAAAAGTGTCCGCCAGACCGTGATTGCGCCGGACCCAGCTGCGGCCCAGTCCGCCAGTCAGTCGCAGCGACGACCCGAGCCGGTAATTGGCAAAGACATTGGCACCATAGGTATTGCTGCCATTGATGGCGCCATTCGGCAGCAGCTGGTTGATATACTCCTGTTCCTGCCATTGTCCCTGAATGCCGATCTCACCGCGCACACCCAGCGGATAGCCGATGCCCCCGCTCAATCGTTGCGTATTGACGTCGGCAAACGACCGATCGATGCTGCTCAGCAGAACATCGGTTTCGTTGCGAACGCTGTAGCGGCTGTAATTCAGATTGGCGGACAGACCGGTCGCCGTGCGGCAAGTGCCTCCGGCCTGAAAGCTCCAGCGCTTCTGCGTTGACGGCACAACCTCCACGAAGGCTCCGAATTGCGTGCCCCGCTGGCTGTAACCGCCCTGCACGCGGCCGCCGCAACGAACCCCAAGCGCCCAGTTCACGCCACCATTAATGGCCATCCGATCCCGGTTGAGGCGGGTATTGTGCACATAATAGTCCCGCCCGACGGAGCCGTTCACGAACAGCGTCTGGCGTCCCAGCGCGCGCCCGGCGCTGATGCTGACATTGGGGCGAAAGCTCCAGTCATCACGGGAATTATAGCGCGGGCTCAGCGGCACATCGCCAGGGCGTCGGGCAATATTGTCATTATATTCAACCGCCATCTGCCCGGTGATCTTCAACCCCAGCCCCGACAGAATATCCAGTCCCGACAGCATGGGCGCATCATCACCATACACCCGCAATGGATTGGCGACTGTCCCTGTCGGCACGCCATCGACGGTGAGAGGCTGCGGGATGATCGGTGCCGGCGGCGCCGCGCCCGGCGGCACGATCTGCGCAACCACTGCCGGCGCCCAGCACAGCGCCACCGAAAGCAGCATCGAGCGCGTTGCCAAAGCCAGCACGCGCCTGTTGCTCGTCCGGCAATCCGGGGTATTGGCCAGAATATCAGTCACCCGATCCCCTTTTTTTCATTCCATATCCCTGCATTTCCAGTCCACGCAGCCTGTGGAAGTGCCGGCATTTGCGCGCTGCGGCATTTACACCCGGCCCGAACGCACCATCGTAGTCAGAGTCCTGATCATACTCCAATACCACCGCCCGCGCCTAGCCGAACCAGCGGCAATCCGGACCAATGACCTGCATTTTCGCACCAGCCAGAAGGCGGATATTCCGGTCCGACCGGCCTGTTTGCAGCTGTCCGATTGCGCGCCTGTGCTATACGTCCAGCCTCTCGTATTCGTTAACGCAAATTGCGGGATCCCGGCAACAGACGCAAGCCGAAAGCACATGAAAACTCCTGCTATTGACGCCATCCCGAACCAGCCGCGCAGGCCATTTCGGCCATCCGCCATTCAGAAATCACTCTTTAAACAGCCTCCATCCGCGCGACTATGGCTGCAAAGGCGAAAAATTGTTACGATCTGTATATTATAGACTATGGCGCAGTGGACGTTAATGGCATCTGTCTGTTTACTGCCGGGCGCACGGGCCGAACAGGAAGTGCCGTAATCCGGGTTCGAAACCGCCAGGATGGTGCTGATTGACGATGGCACGCGAAAGGCAATGGTGCACAATAAGCGACGTGCCGCAGAATCTGCGCCGCGGCGATGGAATGCTGATGATGAAAGGCCGGCTCGGCAATGATCTTCACCAGAAACCGCAATCCTGAGGATATGTCCGAATCCGCGCGGGCGGACTGGCATCCGGATCCGCCCGCTGGCGATCAGCCAGCGCGCGGCCACGCGCGCCAGACCCTGGCCCCGCCCCGCTTTGCAATCGCCGCCACCGATGACGCCAGCGATGCCGCCGAAGGCCTGCACGAAGGCACGCCGGCACGCGCGCGGCTGGCGCTTGCCGACACCTTATCCGCATCGCAGCCAGTCACCAGCCGCGACCATTTTTCCGGCCGGCATGATGTGCTCGGCGCCCTGATCGCCGCCATCGAACAGCAACGGGCGCATGTCGTGCTTTATGGCGAACGCGGCATTGGCAAGACCAGCCTCGTGCATGTGTTTGCGCAAACTGCCCGCGACGCGCAATATGTTGTGCTATATGGCAGCTGCGGCGCCAATACCCAGTTCGATGAGCTGTTCCGAACATTTGCCGCCGAAATCCCGCTGCTTTACCATGCCGAGGTATCGCCCACCGGCGACGAAACCAAACATGGCGGCAGCTTTGCCGACCTGCTGGGCAATGCGCCGATAACACCGCGCCGGCTGGCCGATCTTTTCACCAAGCTCGTCGGCACGCGCGTAATCGTCGTGCTGGATGAATATGACCGCGTCGCCGATACCGGCTTTCGCCGCGCCATCGCCGAACTGATCAAGAATCTGTCCGATCGGGCTGCCCGCATGCAGCTGGTGCTGACGGGGGTTGCCTCCAACCTGGACGAACTGATTGGATTCACCCCCTCGATTCGCCGCAATATCGTCGGCATCGCCGTGAGCGGCATGCCGGACGCAGAGCTGGGCGAAATCCTCGCCCGCGCGGAAAATGCCAGCGGCATGACATTCACGACATCCGCACGCATGCTCATCATTCGCATGGCAGACGGCTCGCCCTATCTGACGCGGCTGCTTGGCAATCGCGCCGCGGGCCGGGCGCTCGACGGGCGGCGGCTGTCGATCGTCAATGATGACGTGATTGCCGGCACCGAAGCCGTGCTGGCGGAATGGAATGCCGGCTTGCCGCGCCATGTCCAGTCCCTGTTGCAACGGCCACAGGTTCGCGCCGTCTGGAATACCCTCATCGCCGCCGCGCGCGCATCCGGCACGCCGGATGGCTGGTTCGGTGTTCATGATGTCGTGGTTGACGACGCGCGCGACAATGCCCCCGGCACCGCTGCGATCCTCGACAGTCTGACCGGTGAAATCGATCTGCTGGATCAGCGCACAGACCCGGACACACGCCAGCCCCGATACCGTTTCCGCGCCCAGGGGGTTGCGCAACTGCTGGGCCTGTCCGCGGCGCTGGCGCGGGCCGAGCGCTAGGAAAGGCGGATAATCCGCATGGCAACCACAATCTCCCACCCCAGGCACAGCCCGGCCGCAGCAGCGGACAGGAATGAGCTTTGTGCCGCCGACGCCGCGCCTGAACCAACCGCGCTGCGGGAACCGGCGCCGCGTGCGTCCGTCATCATTCCGCATCTCAATACACCGGAACTGCTGGTCAAATGCCTGCAGTCGCTGATTACGCAAAAGCTGGACCGGGGCTGGTTCGAAATCATCGTCGTCGACAATGGCTCACGCATGCCGCTGGATGCTGTTGCCCGCGCCTGGCCGAACGTGACCTTTCTGGTCGAACACACGCCAGGTCCCGGCCCGGCCCGCAACCTTGGCGTGCAGCACGCCCGCGCCGAAATTCTGGCCTTCATCGATGCCGATTGCCGGGCCGCGCCAGGCTGGCTGCAAG
>CAZIAA010000004.1:0-17365 GCA_964537365.1 uncultured Sandaracinobacter sp. | reverse complement strand
CGCGGTCAGAGTGAAATCAAAAGCGCTGCGCGCCGCTGGTGCCGGTTCAGCCGATGCCGGTTCATTTGCTGTTCCGGCATCGGAAATCGCGGCCGGAACGCCGGCGCCCGCACCTCCGCCCGCGACGACAGCGGCGTTCGCCGGCGTCGCGGCGGTGACCAGCCCGGCGCTCGTTGCTGAAACTATCATGCCGGCTGCTGCAAGTGCAACGCCCGCCCCCAGAATGGTAAAGCAGATCCGCAATTGAAATCCCCGGAAACTTTGCGGCTTTTGCTACTATCGCAAAATGGCGGGCGCGGCAATGCCAACAATGACCGCCCGCAATAATTGCCGGCGACCATCATCGGCAATGACCGGCAACATCGGCCATTGCCGATCCCCGATGGCGCCGGCTGAAACTTTACCTTTGCGCCCCCGCGCATCTGTCTTAAGGGGTGGCCATGAAACGCAAGACCGGACAGGATCGCTCCATTACCCGCAACTGGCGCCGCGCAACCCAGGCCATTCGCGGCGGCACCGCGCGCAGCGAATATGGCGAAACTTCCGAAGCCATTTTCATGACTTCGGGCTATTGTTACGATTCCGCCGAACAGGCGGTGGCGCGCTTCGAAGGCCGCGAAGCCGGCATGACCTATTCGCGCCTGCAAAGCCCGACCGTCGAAATGCTGGAAGAACGTCTGGCCCTGCTGGAAGGCGCCGAAGCCTGCCGCACCTCCAGCTCCGGCATGGCGGCGATGACATTCGCGCTGATGGGCACATTGTCGATGGGCGACCATCTGGTTGCCGGGCGCTCGATGTTCGGCAATTGCCGCGTGCTGGTCGATCAGATCCTGCCGCGCTTTGGAATCCACGGCACCACCGTGGATGGCCGCGACCCGGATAATTTCCGCAAGGCGCTGAAGCCCGAAACCAAGGTCATCTTCATCGAGACGCCGACCAATCCGACGCTCGAAATCGTCGATCTGCGCGCCGTCGCCAAGATCGCCAAAGAAGCCGGCGTGCTGCTGATCGTCGACAATGCCTTTGCCCCGCCCCCCATCCAGAGCCCGCTGAAGCTGGGCGCCGACATCACCGCCTATTCCGCCACCAAGCTGCTGGACGGGCAGGGCCGCACCCTGTCGGGCGCCGTGATGGGGCCGGCCAGCTGGGTCGAGGGTCCCTATCTCGAATTCGCCCATAATATCGGGCCGATGCTGTCGCCATTCGATGCCTGGCTCATCCTGAAAAGTCTGGAAACGCTGGATCTGCGCGCCCGCACCGCCTGCGCCAATGCGCTGGCCGTCGCCGAATTTCTGGAAAAACGCGTGCCGCGCGTGCTGTATCCCGGCCTGAAAAGCCACCCGCAGCACGAACTGGCCATGAGTCAGATGGACATGGGCGGAATCATCATCGCCTTTCATCTGGATGGCGGCCGCAAACAGGCGCATGGCCTGGAAAACGCGTTGCAGCTGATCGACATTTCCAACAATCTGGGCGACACCCGCTCTTTGATCACGCATCCGGCATCGACCACCCATTCCGGCGTGTCGCCGGAAGCCCGCGCCGAAATGGGAATCAACGAAGGCACATTGCGGCTGTCGGTCGGCCTCGAAGACGCGCAGGATCTGATCGACGATCTCGATCAGGCGCTGCGGACTGTCGGGCTGTAGCGCGGACGCAGGGCATGGGAATCGGCGATCTGTTCGCCTATGAAGCGACGACCGACGGAATCACCGTCCGCGTGCAGCCGCGCTTTGCCGAGGACCAGTCCGACGCCAGCCATGGCCATTGGGTGTGGTATTACCACATCCGCATCGAGAATGATTCCGGCGCGCCCGTCCAGCTGGTCGATCGCTACTGGATCATCACCGATGGCGAGGGCAAACGCCGCGACGTGATGGGGGAGGGCGTCGTTGGCGAACAGCCGCTGATTGCCCATGGCGCCAGTTTCGATTATGTTTCCGGCTGCCCGCTGACGACGCCGATGGGCAATATGCGCGGATCCTATGGCATGATCGACAGCGGCGGCCGCCGCCTCGAAGTCGCCATCCCGAGCTTCGATCTGATTTCACCCGACAGCAAACGCGCTGCCAACTGATTGCCGCTGGGAACAGGCTGACATGAAACGCTCTCTCATCCCCCTGAACGCCCTGCGCGTGTTCGACGCCGCGGCGCGCAGCCTGAGCTTTACCCGCGCGGCCGATGAACTTGCCGTCACTCCAGCCGCGGTCGGCCAGCAGATCCGGGCGCTGGAAGACACTTTGGGCGTCATTCTGTTCCGCCGTTCGGCGCGCGGCGTCGAGCTGACGCCGGAAGCCGCGCGAGCGCTGCCGCATCTGCGCGCCGGCTTCGCCGCCTTTGAGGAAACCGTGTCGGTGCTGCAGGAAGGCCAGGCTGCGACGCATCTGTCCGTCGGCTGTGCGCGCGGCGCCATCCGGCACTGGCTGATGCCGCGCCTGTCCAGCTGGCTGGAAGACAATGCGCATTCCTCCGTGCATGTGGTAGCGCTGGACGGGCCGGTGGATTTCGCCCAGGCCAATCTCGATCTGGCGCTCAGCTTCGGCCCGACGCCCGACGCCGAAGGCGTGTTCGGGCGCAAATTGACCGACGAAGTGCTGGTGACGGTGGCCGCAAGCACGGCGCCGGACCGCCAGCTGGGCTGGCGCAGCAGCGAAGGGCCGGTGATCGGCCTGCCGGATGCCGGACAGGCGCTGGACTGGGCGCTGGCCGGGCTGGGCGCTGCCGAAGTGCCTTTGACGCTGGCGCATGATGCGCTGACGGATGGGCGGCTGGAGGAACGCGCACCCCGGCGCGAAACCAGCGATGCCTATTGGCTGTGCGCGCCGGAACCGCAATGGAAAAGCGCCAAGGTCAAGGCGCTGGTGGATTATCTGCTGAACAACGTCTGAGCCGGGCCGGACTTCGACTGTCAGGCCTCGACCAGCCGGCCGAGGTGCAGGCGGACGATTCGATCCATGCGCTGCGCCAGTTGCCGGTTGTGGGTGGCGACCAGCGCCGCCGAGCCCTGCTGCCGCACCAGCCGCAAAAATTCATCGAGCACGCGGCCAGCGGTTTCCTCGTCGAGATTGCCGGTCGGTTCATCGGCCAGAATCAGCACCGGCCGATTGGCCAGCGCCCGCGCCACTGCAACGCGCTGCTGTTCGCCGCCCGACAGTTTCGACGGCCGGTGATCAAGCCGTTCCGCCAGCCCGAGCGCGCTCAGCAATTCCGTCCCGCGCGCTTTGGCCGCCGGCAGGTCGGCGCCAGCCACCAGTTGCGCCAGCACGACATTTTCCAGCGCGGAAAAATCCGGCAGCAGATGGTGAAACTGATAGACGAAACCGAGCTTTTCCCGGCGCAGCGCCGTGCGCGCGGCATCCGACAGCTGCGCCGCCGCCGTGCCATCAATAGTGATGCGGCCGCCATAACCGCCTTCCAGCAGCCCGGCCGCCTGCAACAGGGTGGATTTGCCCGAGCCAGACGGCCCCAGCAGCGCCACGATTTCGCCGCGCCGGAGCGTCAGGTCAATTCCGCGCAGCACCTCGATCACGGCTGGTCCCTGCCGGAAACGCCGGGTGACATCCTGCAATTGCAGCGCCGGTACCGGCGCGCCCGGCTCATTCATAGCGCAGCACCGTAACCGGGTCCGTGCTGGCGGCCTTCCACGCCGGGTAGATGGTGGCGAGAAATGACAGCAGCAGCGCCAATACAACGATTCCAGCCACTTCCAGCGGGTCGGTGCGCGCCGGCAGATCGGTCAGATAGCGCACCGACGGGTCCCAGATATTGGTGCCAGTGAGCGCAGCGAAGCCGCCGACGATCTGGCGGCGGAATTCCAGCACCAGAAAGCCGAGCGCCAGCCCCAGCACCACGCCAAGACCGCCGATCGAGGTGCCGACCATGACGAACACCCGCATCAGCGCCGTGCGCGACGCCCCCATGGTGCGCAATATGGCGATGTCGCGGGTTTTCGCCCGCACCAGCATGATAAGGGAAGACAGGATATTGAACACCGCCACCAGAATGATGATCGACAACACCCAGAACATCACCACCTGTTCGACCACCAGCGCTTCGAACAGTGCCGAATTCATCTGCCGCCAGTCGGTCACCAGCGCGCTCAGGCCGATCTTTTCGATCAGCGGGCGCAGATATTGCCCGACCTTGTCGGCGTCCCTAGTGGTGATCATGACCATGCCGACATCATCGCCCAGGTCCAGCAGGGTCTGCGCCTGATCGAGCGGCATGACCACGAACGCCTTGTCGAAATCATAGATCCCAACTTCGAAGGTGGCGCCGATTTCATAGGAGACGATTCGCGGCACGGTGCCAAAGGGCGTGACCGTGCCCTGCGGTGAAATCAGCGACAGCCGGTCGCCCGGCTTCACGCCCAGATTTTCCGCCAGCCGATCGCCAATGGCAACCACCGGTTCGCCCGGCTTCAGGCGGTGAATGTCGCCGGATTTGACCGTGCCGGCAATGACCGGCGTATCCAGAATATCCTGCAGGCGCATGCCGCGCACCAGCACGCCTTCGACACGCCCGCCAGCAGATGCCATCAACGGCTGCTCGATCAATGGGATGGCCTTGGTCACGCCATCGGTGTGCTCTGCCAGCTGCAACACGTCGCGCCAGTCCGGCAGCCGCCCGCCATAGCCCTGCGCCACGGCATGGCCGTTCAGGCCCTGAAAGCGTTCGAACAATTCGGCGCGAAAGCCGTTCATGACGCTCATGACTGCAATGAGCGCAGCCACGCCCAGCGCCACCGCCACCAGCGAAATGCCGGCCACCAGCATGATGAAACGCTCGCCCTGCCCCGGCAGCAGATAGCGCCGGGCAATCATACGTTCATAGCTGGTGATGCCGAGCACGGCCATTCAGCCGGCCAGCCGCGCCAGCAGGCTTTCGACGGACAATTCCTGACGTTCGCCGCTGCGCCGGTGCTTCAGTTCCACCGTGCCGGCTTTGACTCCGCGTGGGCCGATGGTCACCTGCCAGGGCAGGCCGATCAGATCCATGGTGGCGAATTTCTCGCCGCCGCGAGCGTCGCGGTCATCGTGCAGCACGGTCTTGCCGGCGGCTTCCAGCTTCTGCTGCACATCGCCGGCAAAGGCAGCGCAGGCCGCATCATCGGGGCGCAGATCAATGAGCCCGACATCAAAGGGCGCGACCGGTTCCGGCCAGACGATCCCGGCATCGTCATGGCTGGCTTCGATGATGCCGCCCACCAGTCGTGACACGCCAATGCCATAGCTGCCCATTACGGGGGTCAGCAGGCCGCCATCCTTGGCCTGCACCTGCAAGCCCATGCTGGCGGAATATTTGGTGCCGAAAAAGAACACCTGACCGACTTCGATTCCGCGCCGGTGGGCCAGACGTTCGGCCGGAACCGGGCAATCCGTCACCTTGGCATGTTCCTCGGCTTCCATGGCATAGATGGAGCGCAATTGCGCCGGCGCATCCGCGTCGGTCAGATCGACGTCATCCAATGCGGCATCATAGAATACTTCGCTTTCGCCGGCATCGGCCAGAATATGGAATTCATGGCTGATATTGCCGCCAATCGGGCCGGTCGGCGCCCGCACCGGCACCGCGCGCAGCCCCATGGCCGCGAATGTGCGCAGATAGGCGGTGAACTGGGCGTCATAGCTGGCCTGTCCGGCGGCTTCGTCGAGATCGAAGCTATAGGCGTCCTTCATCAGGAATTCGCGCCCGCGCATGACACCAAAGCGCGGCCGCAATTCGTCGCGGAACTTCCACTGGATATGATACAGCGTGCGCGGCAGATCGCGATAGCTGCGCACGCAGTCGCGAAACAGCGCGGTGATCATTTCCTCATTGGTCGGACCATAGAGCAGCTCCCGCCCGCCGCGATCGGGAAAGCGCAGCATTTCCGGGCCATAGGCATCATAGCGCCCGGACTGCCGCCACAGATCGGCCGGCTGAATGGTCGGCATCAGCAATTCGATGGCGCCGGCGCGGTCCTGTTCGGCGCGCACGATATCGGCAATGCGATTGAGCACTCGAAGCCCGAGCGGCAGCCAGGCGTAGATCCCTGCCGCCATCTGCCGCATCAGCCCGGCGCGCAGCATTAGCTGATGCGAGATGATCTGCGCATCGGCCGGGGTTTCCTTCATGACGGGCAGAAAATAACGCGACAGCAGCATCACAGCGCCTTTTTGACCAGAATCGAAAAATCCTGACGCTGCCTAGAGCATGTTCCGGGCAAATGAAATGATTTGCGCGGGGAAACCCCATCCGCGCGCCATTCTGCGGCCCGGCAAGCCCTGAAGCTGGAGAACCGTACTGTGACGTGGTTGCAACAGCCGGGTTTGAAAATATGCACGATCTCGCATGCGTTGATGACAGGCCCCGCGCCAATAGATTAGACGTCGGTCAAGGATCCGGACAAAAGCGGATTCGGCCAGAGTTCAGGGCTGCAGCTGCGGTATCGGGATGGCAAGGCAATCGTGTGACGGCCGGGGGAAAATGGCCTGACCACGATGCGCCGCTTCCCAGGTGTCGCACAGGCTGCCGGAGCGGGGTCCACAAAGGGGTAAGAAAAACAAGAGCCCGCGTGTGCAATGCACATGCGGGCCTTTTTCATCGGCGAATTTCATGGGGCGAAGACCGTCCCGGTCAAAGCCGCGCCGGCAACCGGTTCAGGCCCACATGGCTTCAGACGAGGCGCGATTGCTGCACCGCGGCAGCGATGAAGCTCGCGAACAGCGGATGCGGCGCGAATGGCCGGGATTTCAGTTCCGGGTGGAACTGCACCGCCACGAACCAGGGGTGATCGGCGCGCTCGACCACTTCCGGGAAGCGCCCATCAAGTGACATGCCGGTCATGTGCAGGCCTGCGTCTTCCAGCGCGTCGCGATAGGCCAGATTGACTTCATAGCGGTGGCGGTGGCGCTCCGAGATTTCGGTCGCGCCATAGATTTCCGCCACCCGGCTGTCGGATGACAACCGCGCCGGATAGGCACCGACCCGCATCGACCCGCCGAGATCGCCTTCCGCCACCTGCAGCTTGTCGGCCTTGTCGTCGCCGCTGCGCCATTGCGCCATCAGCCCGACGACCGGTTCCGGCGTGGGGCCGAATTCACTCGAGGAGGCTTCAGCGATGCCGGCCAGATTGCGCGCCGCTTCCACGCAGGTCATCTGCATGCCGAAACAGATTCCGAAAAACGGGATATTGCGTTCGCGGGCAAAGCGGATGCTGGCGATCTTGCCTTCCGAACCGCGCACGCCGAAGGCGCCGGGCACCAATATCGCGTGCAGCGGCTCCAGACCGGCAATGATGTCGGCTTCATCGCCTTCGAACAACTCGGCATCGAGCCAGCGCACATTCACCTTCACGCGATTGGCAATGCCGCCATGCACCAGCGCTTCATTCAGGCTTTTATAGGCGTCCGGCACCACCAGATATTTGCCGATGACCCCCACCGTCACTTCGCCTTCGGGATGGCGCAGGCGTTCGACGATGTCGGTCCAGCGCGACAGGTCCGGGTCCGGGCCCGGTTCCAGTCCAAAAGCGCGCAACACTTCCGCATCCAGCCCTTCACGATGGTATTGCAGCGGCACGGCGTAAATGAAATCCGCATCCAGCGCCGGAATGACGGAAGCCTTGGGCACATTGCAGAACAGGGCGATCTTGGCGCGCTCGCTGTCGGGCAGCGGCTGTTCGCTGCGACAGACCAGCACATCCGGCCGCACCCCCAGCGATGCCAGCGCGCGTACGCTGTGCTGGGTCGGCTTGGTCTTCAGTTCGCCGGCGGCGGCAATAAACGGCACCAAAGTCACATGAATGGACACGCTCTGCCCGCGGCCCAGTTCGTTCTGCAGCTGGCGAATGGCTTCGATGAACGGCAGCGATTCGATATCGCCCACGACACCGCCGACTTCGCAGAGCACGAAATCGACATCATCGGTATCGGCCTGGGCGAATGCCTTGATTGCATCCGTCACATGCGGAATCACCTGCACCGTTGCGCCCAGATAATCGCCACGCCGTTCGCGGGCGATGATCTGCTGATAGATTCGCCCGGAAGTAACATTGTCGGTCTGGTGCGAGGCAACGCCGGTGAAGCGCTCGTAATGGCCGAGATCGAGATCGGTTTCGGCGCCATCGTCCGTCACATAGACTTCGCCATGCTGATGCGGGCTCATGGTGCCCGGATCGACATTCAGATAAGGGTCGAATTTGCGGATGCGCACGCGATAGCCGCGCGCCTGCAGCAGCGCGCCCAGAGCCGCTGCCATCAGACCCTTGCCCAGAGAGGAGACCACACCGCCGGTGATGAATATGAACCGCGCCATGGGAGCCACCCCCTAGACCATGTTTCGCGCAAATGGAATCATTCGATCGAAAAACTGTGCTGCAAAAAAGATCCGGCACCTGTCCGCATGGCGGGCGCCACACCGAATCCGTGTCGGCGCCCGGAAAATATCATTCAGACCGTTGCAATCGTTGCGGGTTCAGTTGGCCACCGGAACATTGTCGGTGGCTGCCGCAGGGGCAGGCGCGGTATCCGCCGGCGAAGTGTCGATCCCGGCCGGGGCCGCCGGCGCCACCGGCACGGTTTCGGCCGGCACCTGACGCGCCAGACTGGTGTCGATGCTGCGCCGTTCGCTGCCATGGCTGGCGCGCCAGGCCAGAGTCAGCGAAGTGATGATGAACAAGGTCGCCAATATCGCCGTCATGCGTGTCAGCATGTCGCCAACCCCGCGTGCTGAAACCAGATTCCCCGACGCGCTGCCGCCGGTAAAGCCACCACCCTCCGATTTCTGCATCAGGATGACAATCACCAGCGCCAGTGCCAGCAGGCTATGCACGATAAGAATGAATGTGGTCAGCACAGGATTTCAGACACTCGGCAACAGTTGACGAAAGAAACGGGCGTATGCCGCCCGTTTCTGCCCATAAGGCCGCACCGCGCCGGGTTCAAGCCCGGTACAGGACCCGGTTCAATGCCCCCCGGCGCAACGCCCCGCCTTGCAGGCGGCGCGATTCCCTGCACCGGCTTCCATGCGCGCCAGACCCGTCTGCACTCCGGCGGCGGACCCTGGTCCGCCGCCGGAGCGCGACAGTTCAATTATAGCGCTTCAGTTCCAGCCGGGCGATGGTGCGGCGATGGACTTCGTCCGGACCATCCGCCAGCCGCAGGGTGCGCTGATGCGCATAGCCTGACGCCAGGCCGTAATCCTCCGAAACGCCGCCGCCGCCATGCGCCTGAATGGCCATGTCGAAAACCTTGGTCGCAACATTGGGCACCGACACCTTGATCATGGCAATCAGCCCGCGCGCATCCTTGTTGCCGGCCGTGTCCATCAGATATGCCGCCTTCAGAGTCAGCAGACGGGCCTGTTCGATCTCGATACGGGCGTTGGCGATTCTTTCGTGCCAGACGTCGAAGTCGGCAACCGGCCGGCCAAAGGCAGTGCGGCTCTTCAGGCGCTTGACCATTTTTTCGAGAGCGCGTTCCGCCGCGCCCAGCGAGCGCATGCAGTGGTGGATCCGGCCCGGCCCGAGACGCCCCTGGGCGATTTCAAAGCCGCGCCCTTCGCCCAGAATCATATTGGCGACCGGCACGCGGACATTGTTCATTTCGACTTCGAAATGGCCGTGCGGCGCATCGTCATAGCCGAACACATGCAGCGCCCGCACATTGGTCATGCCCGGCGTGCCCATCGGCACCAGAACCATCGACTGCTGCAAGTGGCGCGCGGCATTGGAGTCGGTCTTGCCCATGACGATCGCCACCTTGCAGCGCGGATCGCCCACCCCCGACGACCACCATTTGCGGCCGTTGATGACATATTCATCGCCCTCGCGACGGATCGAAGTTTCGATATTGGTGGCATCCGAAGACGCCACTGCCGGTTCCGTCATCAGAAAGGCGGAACGGATTTCCCCTTGTGACAAAGGCACCAGCCATTTGTCCTGCTGTTCCTTGGTGCCATAGCGGGCCAGCACTTCCATATTGCCGGTATCGGGGGCGGAGCAGTTGAATATTTCGCTGGACCAGCTGACACGGCCCATTTCCTCGGCGAGCGGGGCATATTCCAGATTCGACAGCTGCATGCCCTCGAACTGGAAATCATGCAGCGGCTTGGCGCCATGGCTCGGCGGCACGAACATGTTCCACAGCCCGGCCTCGCGCGCCTTCGCCTTCACTTCCTCGACGACAGGGATGACTTTCCAGCGCTCGCCGGCAGTGGATTCCTCAGCATAGCGTTCTTCATTCGGATAGACATGCTTGTCCATGAAGGCGCGGACCTGTTCCTGCAATTCCTTCATGCGTGGCGTATAATCGAAATCCATCCTGTTTGCTCCCTATCTTTTATCCATCAGAACTGACGCAAGGGGGACGCTAGGCAGATTTGCAAGGCGATGCAAGAGGCCGCGGACAGGCATGCGGCGACCGTCTGCCGCAGGGGAAGATTTTCTCTATCGGCGGCGTCCTGCCGGGCGGCTGCCACGTTCGGGGTCTCCCGGCGCGCCCGCTGCCGTAATTCACGCGAATCCACGCGCCCGAACACTGGTCATGGTTGGCAGAAAAGCCGGATGGCAGTAGGTAGCAGACGACACTGGCAAATGCGCCGCAGCCACGGCCCTGCGCCATTTCCAGGCAATGGGCGCAGGCAATGCAAGCAACACAGGCAAGGGCAAAAGCATGAAAAAGATCGAGGCAATCATCAAGCCATTCAAACTCGATGATGTAAAAGAGGCTCTGCACGCCGCCGGAGTCCAGGGCATCACGGTCACCGAAGCGCGCGGCTTCGGCCGCCAGAAGGGCCATACGGAACTGTATCGCGGCGCCGAATATGTCATTGATTTCCTGCCCAAGGTGCGCATCGAAGTGGTGCTCGATGATGCCCAGGTGGAACCAGTGATGGAGGCCATTGCCAATGCCGCCCGCACCGGCCGCATCGGCGATGGCAAGATTTTCGTGTCGCCAGTCGAACGGGCCTTGCGCATCCGCACCGGGGAAACCGATTTGGATGCTATCTGAACGCCCGGATCCAGTGTAACAGGCGCCAGAGCCGACAATAAACGTGCCCGGCACGCCAAGCTCGACAGGATCGCGCAGCACGGGCGCGGCAATTTCATTCTTGTTCATTCTTGCAGACAATGAGGACAGCCATGGTCACCACGCCCGATGAGATTCTAACCCGGCTGAACGAGAAAGAGACGGACTGGGTCGACCTGCGCTTCACTGATTCGCGCGGCAAATGGCACCATCTGACCATGGCCCGGCGCGCCATCACCGAAGCCTTGCTGGAAGACGGCATCCCGTTCGATGGCTCGTCCATGTCCGGCTGGAAGGCAATCCACGAATCCGACATGATTCTGAAACCGGATCTGGATGCAGTCTATTTCGACCCCTTCAGCGCCACGCCCATGGCCATTGCCATCTGCGATGTCGTCGAGCCCGCGACCGGCGAATTTTATGCCCGCGACCCGCGCGCCACCGCCCGACGCGCGGAAAGCCATCTGAAGAGCACGGGAATCGGCGACACCGCCTATGTCGGACCGGAAATGGAATTCTTCATGTTCGACGATGTCCGCTTCGCGACCGGCTACAGCGGCTCCAGCCACAATATCGACGATATCGAACTGCCGACCAACAGCGCGCGCCAGTATCAGGAAGGCAATCTCGGCCATCGGCCGCGCCCGCAAGGCGGCTATCTGCCGGTCGCGCCGGTGGACTCCGCCACGGATATTCGCGCCGAAATGGTGCAGACCATGCTCGACATGGGCCTGCCCTGCGACAAGCACCACCATGAAGTGGCACCGGCCCAGCATGAACTCGGCCTGGAATATGGCACCTTGCTGCAAAGCGCCGATCGGGTGCAGATCTACAAATATGTCGTGCAGATGGTGGCCCAGGCCTATGGCAAGACCGCGACCTTCATGCCCAAGCCGATCGCCGCGGATTCCGGCTCCGGCATGCACATGCATTTCTCGCTGTGGCGCGACAGCAAGCCGCTGTTCGCCGGCGAACGCTATGCCGGGCTGTCGGATACGGCGCTGTATTTCATTGGCGGCATCCTGCGTCATGCCTGCAGCCTGAGCGCCTTCACCAACCCCACCACCAACAGCTACAAGCGGCTGGTGCCCGGCCATGAAGCACCGGTGTTGCTGGCCTATTCCAGCCGCAACCGCTCGGCTGCCTGCCGCATCCCCTATGGGCTGTCGGCTTCGGCCAAGCGGGTCGAAGTGCGCTTTCCCGACCCGATGGCCAATCCCTATCTGGCCTTTTCGGCGCTGCTGATGGCCGGGCTGGATGGTATCGAGAACCGAATCCACCCCGGTGACGCCATGGATCGCAATCTCTATGATCTGCCGCCAATGGAACAGGCGCAGATCCCGTCGCTGTGCCGCACGCTGCGGCAAAGCCTGGCGGCACTGGCAGAGGATCGCAGCTATCTCACCCGCGGCGATGTATTCAGCAACGACCAGATCGACAGCTATCTGGCCTTGCGCGGCGAAGACGTGCGCCGGCTGGAATCGACGCCCTGCCCGATCGAATTCGAAATGTATTACAGCGCCTGAAGCCGGGCCGACATGGCGCGGGCGCCACAGCAGGCCAGGGTCACTACCGATCTGGCGGCAATCGGCGCCGGAAACCGGGGGCAATGCCTTGCATCCGGTCCGGCCAGACGATACGCCTGACAATGGAAAAATGGTCAGCAAGAATCGCGCCATAATGACTGGTCTGATTGCGATAGCGGATTGCGATGGCAGATTGCGATGGCGGAAAAAGCCAATAACGGGGGAAGACAGGAAAGGGCCTGAACTCTGGCTAGCACAGCCCCAGACAGCAACGACAGGGATGCCGACAGCAGCGCCAGGCCGGCCGGCCCGGATCCGGCCGGCAACACGGGCCTCGCCGTGGTTTCGCTTGGCAAATCCTATGACAAGCGGGTGATTCTGCGGGATATCTCGCTGTCGGTAAAGCGCGGCGAAGTGATCGGTCTGCTGGGGCCCAATGGCGCCGGCAAGACCACCTGTTTCTATTCCATCATGGGTCTCGCTGCCGCCGACCAGGGGCGGATTCTGCTCGATGGAGTGGATATCACCCGCCTGCCGATGTACCGGCGCGCCGCCCTCGGGCTGGGCTATCTGCCACAGGAAACGTCGATCTTTCGCGGCATGAATGTCGAACAGAATATCATGGCGGTGCTGGAAATCGCCGAACCGGACAAGGTGGCGCGCGCTGCCCGGCTGGAAGAACTGCTGGATGAATTCAACATCGCCCATCTGCGCGAAAGCCCGGCCATGGCGCTTTCCGGCGGCGAGCGGCGGCGTTGCGAAATCGCCCGGGCGCTGGCCGCCAGCCCCTCCATCATGCTGCTCGATGAACCATTCGCGGGCATCGACCCGATCTCGATCGCCGATATCCGCACGCTGGTCGCGCATCTGAAGGACCGCGACATCGGCGTGCTGATCACCGACCATAATGTGCGCGAAACGCTCGACATCGTCGACCGCGCCTGCATCATCTATGGCGGCCGGGTGCTGTTCGAAGGCACGCCGCAGGCCCTCGTCAGCGACGCCACCGTACGCCAGGTCTATCTGGGCGAGAATTTCGCGCTTTGATGGCGATGGGGCAGGCCTGGGACTGATATGGCACTGGGACCGCGCCTCGATCTGCGCACCAGCCAGACGCTGGTCATTTCACCACAGCTGCAGACTGCAATCCGGCTGCTGGCGCTCAGCAATCTGGAACTGACGGCGGAACTTGCCGCCGAACTGGACCGCAATCCGCTGCTGGAACTGGCCGGCGACGCGGCCGGCGGCGATGGGCCGGACCACAGCGGCATGGCGGACGGCGCCGACCCGGAAGCTGTCCCGGCTGACTCGGGCGCTTCCGTCGGCATGGACCAGGAACTGCGTTCGGAAGGCGCTGCGGAGCACGCCGAGGATCAGGATGTCGACTACATAGCGGAGCGTTTCCACCACGACAGCGCCGCCGACAGCGGTCGCGCCAGCGGCGATGACACGGATTTCAGCTTCGACAATTTCGAAGCACAGGCGCTGTCGCTGCATGAAATTCTCGAACGGCAGGTGCTGGGGCTGGCGGAAACCGATCGGCATATCGCCCGGCACATCATCGCCGTCATCGACGATGCTGGCTATCTGACCGAATCCCTCGCCCAGATCGCAGTCCGGACCGGCCTGAAACCAGCCGATATCGAACGCGTGCTCGGCCTGGTGCAGGGCTTCGAACCAACCGGCGTCGGCGCCCGTGACCTTGGCGAATGCATCGCCCTGCAGGCGCGGGAAGCCGACCGCTATGACCCGTGCATGGCCGTGCTGATCGACAATCTGGATCTGGTTGCGCGCGGCGACTTCGTCCGGCTGCAGCGCCTCTGCGACGTCGATGCCGAGGATCTGCGCGACATGCTGCACGAACTGCGCCATTACGACCCGAAGCCCGGTCTTGTGCATGGCGGTGGCGGCGCCACGCCGATCGTGCCCGATGTCTTCGTCCACCGCACCGGTAATGGTCTGCGCGTCGAGCTGAATTCGGCAACACTGCCGCGCCTCATCGTCAACCGCCATTATGAAGCCGCCATCAGCCGCCATGCCGCCGCGGCGCCGGACACGGATCGCAGAAGCGAGCAGCGCTTTCTCAATCAATGCCTGTCGCAGGCGCACTGGCTGCTGAAAGCGCTGGATCAGCGCGCGCAAACCATCCTCAGGGTGGCCACCGCCATCGTCGAGCGTCAGCGCAAATTCTTCGACCATGGCGCTGCCAGCCTGGTGCCGCTGACATTGCGCGAAATCGGCGAGGAACTGGAACTGCATGAATCGACGGTCAGTCGGGTCACCAGCAACAAATATCTGTCCTGCGCGCGCGGCACCTTCGAACTGAAATATTTCTTCACCACCGCCATTGCCGCATCCGACGGCGGCGACAGCGCTTCCGCCGAAGCCGTGCGGCAGAAACTGAAGTCGCTGGTCGATGCCGAGGAACCGATGAACCCGCTTTCGGATTCGCATCTGGCACGGATGCTGAACGACGCCGGCTTCGATGTCGCGCGCCGGACCGTCGCCAAATACCGCGAGGCAATGTCCATTCCAGCCAGCTTCGACCGCCGCCGCCGGGCGCGGCTGGAACAGGTGTGACGATCAGGCCCGGCTGCTGAGCTGCAGCCCGACCACGCCGATGAAGATGAACGCCATGAACAGCAGTTGCAGAGCGTCCAGTCTTTCGCCGAATGCGACAAGGCCGATCAGCGCAGCAGCAGCGATGCCGACCCCCGACCAGACGCCATAAACGATTCCAACCGGCAGGCTTTTCATGGCCGGCGCCAGCAGGGTGAAGCAGACACCATAGCACAGAATCGCAATCACGCCCCAAAGACGCACGGCCATTCCATTCGAAAGCTTCAGGCAAAATGTGCCGACGATTTCAAACCCGATTGCACCCGCCAGAAAGAGCCAGGCCGTCATGGTGAAATACCTTCTGCTGAAATGGCCGTTTTCCCGCATCGCATCCGGTCACAGCGGCAGTTGCAACAATGCCCCCAGATCTTCCAGCGCCTGCGCTTCCGAGACCACCTTGATGGCGCGCATGCCCAGTGCCGCCGCCGGTTTGCAGTTGATGCCAAGGTCATCCAGATAGATGCAATGCTGCGGCTCGACCGCCAGTTCCGCGCACATCATCCGGTAAATGCGCGGATCGGGCTTGCGCACCCCGGCCTTCGAACTTTCGATGACATGGTCGAATTTCGCCATCACGGCCGCGATCTCTTCCGATGAACGACGGCTGGCGACCATGCCCGGACCAAAACCCACCCGGGCATTGTTGGTGATGCAGCCGATGCGATAGCCCGCCGCCTTCACACGATCGAGCGCCTGCACCATGCGCGGCCGGATCTGGCCCGCCAGCAGCGGCAGGACATCGCTGCCGCGCACATCATGGCCAAGCGCCAGCGCTTCGGCGCGAAACAGCCGGTCAAAGCCATCGCCGTCAATTTCGGCGCGCTCCAGCTTCGCCCAGGCATTGTCCTGCGGGTTGGTGGCGTTGACGCTGCGGATGAAGTCCCGGGGCAGGCCATGCTCTTCCTCATGGCGATTGAACGCCTCGAATGGCGACGCCGTGATGACACCGCCGAAATCCCACAAAACCGCCTGCACCTGCATGGCATTCCTTTCCGTTCGTGAACCCGATACCGAGCCGTGCAGTCTTGCCGCCGCGCATGCAAGATGGCAGTCGCGCAAGGATGGAGAAAAAAGCGGGGAAAAGACTGACCTGGTGGATTCTGGCGGCGCTGGTGCTGGGGCTGATTGCCGGAACCGTCATCAATACCATGGCCAGTCCGGAAACGGCCCGCCAGAGCGTCTATTATTTCAACATCGTCATTGATCTGTTTCTGCGCCTCATCAAGATGATCATCGCGCCGCTGGTGTTTTCGGCGCTGGTATCCGGAATCGGCCATATGGGCGACGATGCCAAGGCGCTGGGGCGGATCGGCGGTCGCGCCATCGGCTGGTTCATCGCCATGTCGCTCATTTCCATTCAGATCGGAATCATTTCCGTCAACACGCTGAAGCCCGGCGTCGGCCTGCAGCTGCCCATCCCCGACACTGATGCCGACAGCGGCATTTCCGCCAGCAGCTTCGACCTGCATCAGTTCGTCACCCATCTGGTGCCAAGCTCGATCATCGAAGCGCTGGCCAGCAATGAAATCCTGCAGATCGTGGTGTTCGCGCTGTTCGCCGGCATTGCGCTCACACGCATGGGCGCCCGCGCCACGCCGATCCTGAAGGCGATGGATTCGCTCATGCACATGATGCTGATCATCACCGGCTATGTCATGGCGACGGCGCCCTTCGCAGTCTTCGCAGCCGTGGCCGGGGTCATTGCCGAACAGGGGCTGGGTGTCGTCGTCACTTATGGCGAATTCATGCTCGGCTTCTATGCCGCGCTGCTGCTGCTGATGGTCGTCGTCATGCTGGCGGGCGGCTTCGTCATCGGCCTGCGCAATGCCGGCCGGCTGGCCTATGCCATTCGCGATCCGCTGGTGCTGGCCTTCACCACCGCCAGTTCCGAAGCCGCCTATCCGCGCACCATGGAGGCGCTGGAAAATTTCGGCGCGCCGCCGCGCATCGTCAGCTTCGTGCTGCCGCTGGGCTACAGCTTCAATCTCGATGGCTCGATGATGTATTGTTCATTCGCCACCATCTTCATTGCCGAATTGGGCGACAAAACACAACTGGCCACTCTCGGCTTCGCCATCAATTCGCCGCAAAATCGTCTCATCGTCCTTTTTGCCGCCGCTGCCGCCCTGCCCCTTCCCGGCTTTTCTCAGGAGACGTCCAGCGCCCCACCGGTAACTCCGACGGTGGTCAATCCGCCTCCCTTGCCTC
>CAZIAA010000003.1:13171-17709 GCA_964537365.1 uncultured Sandaracinobacter sp. | reverse complement strand
GCGACTGGTTCGGATTTACCGACGACCAGAGCGGCAATCGTGGCAGCGGCGCTGGTTGCGGCGATTATGCGCCTGATGTCGGCAGTCTGTTGCTGGGGCGCGGCATGGGGGCCGCGAACAGTGGCGTTGATGTGCTGGGGGTGAGCCGCGGCGCGGTGTTTGATAGCGGTGCGGTTGAGAGTGCATGATTGCTGCCGGGCAGTTGCGCGAGCGGGTGTTGGCGCAGCAGTTGCAGTTGTTTTCCGACGCGGCCGGCGGTGAGATAGCGCACTGGTTGGACATCACCACCATTGCTGCGCAGGTGCAGCCGATTGGTGGTGATGAGGCCTTGCGCGGTGACGCGGTACAGGCTGTGCCGCGATTTGCTGTGACCATTCGCCATCAGCCCTGGCTGACTGTGCGGCATCGATTTATCTGGCGCGGAAGGATCCTGAATATTCGGGCGCTGGCACCGGACCGCCGGCGGGCGACCATGCTGTGCGATTGCGACGGCGGCGAAGCGCTGGGGCGGCCCGGGTTGCGTGTATTGCCGGGCTGGCAAGCGCAGATGGCTGGCACCGCGAGCCTGTCGCAGCCGATATCGCCCGCGTTGATGCCCGCCGCCGGCAATCAGCCGCAGGCGGCCAGCGTGGCGGCATTGACCTTGCATGGTGTGTCCGCGCTGGCGGTGGCGAGCGCATTGCAGGCGCAGGCGGCAAGTGTGGCGGTGGTAGTATCATTGACTGGCGCTGGATTACCGCCTGCCCTGCCCGAATTGCCGCCGATCACGATTTTTGTGGCGCCAGAGACTGGCAGCGAGAGCAATGACGGATCGAGCGCGGAAGCGCCGATCCAATATCCGCCGGGCGATCCGCGGTCGACCAGCGGCGTGACGATATCGCCCGGCGACCATGTGGCGTTCAAGGGCGGCGAAGCGCTTTATTTGCAGGATTGGCGCCCGCCGGCCGGGACGGCGGAAGCGGCGATTGTGATATCCGGCAATGCCTGGGGTGATGGCCGGTGCAGCATATTGGGCGCCAGCGCGGATCTGTGCACAGAGCGCGCGCCATTGAGCGCGGCCGACGCCGGATGGCATGACGATTGGGACAATGGCGAGATCGTCGTTGTTAGCTGGGATGACGATGATCTGTTAACGCAGCTTTACGATGGGCTGGGCGCGTTGCAGCGCGCGCAATATCCGCGCGCGAAAAACCGATATCAATATAACGACAATTTCAATCAGCCGGATTATTACATTGGCTTGCCGGATGGGCAGACCCGAAACATCGTTGACGATGCAGTGATCACAGATGCCGGACTGGCCGGGCTGCTGCGCGACTGGACCGATGATGCCAAGCCGGAATTGTGGATCAACCGGTCGCCAAATCAATATCAACAGTTGGACGTGATCGGGGTTGACGGCAATGATGTGCTGCTGTCGGCCTGGCCGCTGTCTGGATCGTCGACGGAGCCTTATCCGACCAACTCGAATTTGCGTCCGATCATCCGAGATCGGGTGACCGATGTGCAGCAGCCGGGTGACTGGTGCTTGCTGGGTTCGAAAAAAGCGCTTTGCTGGAAGCGCGCCGGTGGCGGCGGCATTCAGCGCGCGGCTGGCAGCAATGCGCTGGGCGCGTTGATTTCGGGCCGCATCCTGCAGCCATCGGCGCATACGACATTTCGCGGCTTTGAATTGCGCCATGCAACTGTCAGCACTGGCAAGGCGCTGGTCAACTGGACCGGCGGGCTGGGCCGGCAGGGCTTTCGGTTTATCGACAATGTCGTTCGAGATTGCGTGGCGAATGACGGTGCCGCCGCGATCGATATCCATGGCCTGACCGATGTGCGCGTGACGAATAATCGCTTTTACAATTTGGGCCGCATGTCCGGCGTGCAGGCGTCGGCCGAGGACGGCGAGGTGGCGTGGAATGCGATCTATGATGTGAATGCCACCGCCCTGCGCGGCGCGGACAGTGACGGGCACCGGTGTCGGTATCACCACAATATCCTGTCGCGCGCGCGCGGGGTGCATGCCAATGGCCGATCAAATTATCAGACGTCGGACGCGATCGTCGACGAATATCAGGCCATCATCGATTGCCCGCGCCCATTTACCGCGCAGGAAGGCGGCAAGGCGCAGGCAGTGACGGCGCGGACATTGCGCCACAGCCTGCTGAAATGTGTCGACACCGAGGGCACCACGCCGGTGCGGATTGATGGCACCACCACGGTGATCACGATCGATCATGTGTTGATGATCGGCCCGGATCGCAGCGTGCCGGGGTATAACTGGCAGCCAGCCGTGCATGTATCGGCGGCAGCCACCAATGTGACGATTACCAATAGCTTTATGACCGGCAGCCCATCGGCCGGCATGATCAATTATTCGCCGACCAATGCGGCAACCTATGATTTTTTCAATAACGTGCAGATCGATTATGATTATTTGTCCACACCGCAGGCGGCTGCCACCATTGCAGACGATCAGATTGATGTGATCTTTCCAGATGGATTCCGGTTGCAGATCGATTTGCGTGGCGTTGGAGTTTGAGCATGGCGTTGCAGGCCGGTCGGTTATCAGAGCGGGTGGCGATCGAGCAGCTGGTGGATTCGATCGACGCTGTAGGCGGCCAGAGCAGCCGATGGGTGCATCTGCGCCGGGTGTGGGCCGAGGTCGAGGCGATGTCGGGCGATCTGGGCATCGAGGGCGACGCGGTGCAGCCATTCATGGGCTGGCGCGTGGTTTTGCGCTTTGCCGATGATCTGGTTGGCGCGCCTTTGCGATTGCGGCTGCGCTGGGCCGGCATGGTGCTGGATATTCGCAATATCGAGGATCCGGAGAGCACGCGCGAACAGTTGTTGGCGCGTTGCGAGCTGGGGAGAGAGTGATGGCGGCGAGACTGGCCGGCAGCCGCGTGCGCGGCGCTCTGCGCGTGCGCAATATCCTGCGCAGCCTGCCGGACGAATGCCAGCAGATGTTGGTGCAGGAATTGGAGGCGGCAGGCCCAAAGGTGTTGCAGCGCGCGCGATCGGAAGCGCCGCGCCGCACTGGCGCGTTGAAAGAGGGGCTGGGGTTCAAGGTTTACCCGCGCCTGGGCCAGTTAATCGTCGGCATTTACGGCAGCAAGCAGAAAGTGCGCGATCTGTTTTATGGCCGAATTCTGGAATTTGGGCGCAGAGCGCAGACCGTGATGCGGCGCAGTCGATCCGGTGTGCGGCATCCGATGAAGGTGAAGCCGATTCCGGCGTCGCGATACGACATCATCGGCCCGCGGACATTGCGTTATGCGCAATATCTTTTGCGGCCGGCATTGAAGAACGCATTTTCGAACGCCCTGCGCCGCGCTGGAGAGAAGGCTGGCAATGAGTGACCCGCGTCCAGCCGTTCGGCTGGCTTTTTATCAGCGCATGCTGGCCGCCGGGTTGGCGGCGCCGGTGTTTTCCCGGCCGCCCGACGGGCAGGAACCGCCCTATGTGACCCTGGGTGACATCACCCTGACCGGCCCCATGAGTAAGGACGCGGACGATTGGGAGGTGGCCGTTGAAGTCAACACCGTCGTCAAAGCCCGCAGCCCTATTACCGAGGAACAGTTGAGCGCACAGGTGGTGGCGGCATTGAATGACTGGCAACCGGCGGCGGCCGGGCTGGCCGCCAGCAGCGTGCATCTGTCGGGCAATTCGCCCGGCCTTTCGGAAGACAATCTGATTTACACAAATCGACAGACTTTCGGTCTGTTCGCGAGTGCAATTTGAGCCAGACGGAAAGGATCGAACATCATGGCGAAAATAAAAGGCAATGATATCCGCCTTTATATCGAGAGCGCGACGCCCGCCACATTCAACGTGATCAAAGGCGAGACCGGCCATACGGTGAACCGGCAGGCATCGCAGATCGACACCACGTCGAAAGACGATGGCGCCTATGGCACATCGATGCCGGGCAGTCGGGCGCTGTCGATTTCGTTGACGGTCATTCCGGACCTGCCGGATGCGACCGGCTTGGAGCGGCTGTTGACGGTGGCGAACGCCACACCACAGGTGGCAACGAAATTCCAGCGCCGCAAATCGCCCTATGCCATCGGCGATGTGATCATGGAGGGCGAATTTTTCGTGGCCGATATTGGCGACGCCGCCAATCAGAATCAGCCGCACGAAGCCACTATTACGCTGGTGGCCGCGAAGGCGCCCAGCCAGGATGACCTGACGTGAGCGAGGCGCCGGCGGATGCGCCGAACCCGGCGCGCGGGGAATTTTTGGTCACGCTTGAAGGGCATGATTATGTCCTGCGGGCGGATTATGACGCCATCGCCGCCATTGATGAGCAGCTGGGCAGCATCGTTGATGTGACCCGGCGGCTGTCGAGCGATGGCAGCATTTCGCTGCGGGAAATATCCGTGGTGCTGTGCGAGGCGATGAAGGCGCAGGGCCGCAAGACCGGATACGCCCCGGCGCGGCAGTACACCGCCCGGCGCGTTGGCGAGATGGTCTATAATACCGGCCTGCATTCGGTGTTGATGCCGGTGGCGAAATTTCTGGTGGCGGCGATGAACGGCGGGAAA
>CAZIAA010000003.1:0-13161 GCA_964537365.1 uncultured Sandaracinobacter sp. | reverse complement strand
AGTGGCGGCGCCGACGGAGCCAGCGCCACAGGATTAGATTTGCGACGCCTGGCCGGCGTTGCCGCAATCATCCTGTGCTGGCCGCCAGACGTGTTCTGGCGATCGACGCCGCACGAATTCTGGACAGCAATGGAAGTGAAAGAAGAACAGCAGCGCGCGGCCCAGGCCGCGCGCGCCGCTGTTTGATGGAGGCTGCATGGCAGGACGGACCCAGCGCGAAGAACTGTTGCTGCAGATCGACGCCAATGTCGAATTGCTGCGCAAGAATCTGACCCAGGCCGAGCTGGACGTGGCCGATTATGAGCGCAAGGCTTCGAAATCGGCTGATAATGTCGGAAAATCCATGGAAGGCATGGCGAAAAAGGGCGGCGGCGCGGTGGCGGCGCTGACTGCGACCATGGCTGGCCTGGGCGTGATGGGCGTTATCGGTGTGGGCCGGCAGTTTCTGAAATTTGCCGATGACATGGCGACCGCCGCCGATGTGGCGAATGTGAGTGTTGAGCGGTATCAGCGGCTGCGCGGCGCGTTTCGGGAATTGAGGGTATCCGCCGCCGATGCGGATGGTGTGCTGAATCGATTGTCGATCACATTGGGTGATGTGCAGTCCGGCACGGCGGCCAAGGGTGTGACGGCGGCGCTGGATGCCATGGGCGTCACGTCCAGAATCCTGAACGGCGAAATCACGACGACTGACGGGCTGCTGGACGCCATTGCCGGCAGCGCCAATCGCTTTGCCACCGAGGCGCAATTCACGTCGCGCGTGGTCGACGTGCTCGGCCGGAAATTGGGGGTGGAATTCGCCGCTGCCGTGCGCGATGGCGGCCAGGCACTGCACGAAGCCGAAGGCCGGGTGACGGCCGCAACCGAGCATCAGATTCAGGCCATGGCGGACGCCAATCGCGCGATCGAGCGATTTACCGCCGACACACAACAAAAATTTCTGCTGTGGGCGGGCACGGTGGTGGGCGCGGTGCAGGATGCGACCACGGCGATTCAGAGCATGTCGCGGCTGGAAGCGGCCGGGCGGTTTTTTGTGTCGCCTGTATTGGCGACGCGCGCGGCGATCGGCGCCGGCGCTCAGATGCGCGTAGCCGCGGATCATTTCGAGGCCGGCGGCAGTATCGCAGCCGACCTGGCTGCCATGCAGGCATTGCCGCAAGGATCGGACGCGCGGGCCGCGTTGATGGCGAAATTCCAGAAAAGCTGGATGCCTTTCGGCGGCGAGGCGGAGGCCTGGGGTGACGAAATCACCGTGACCGCGCCGCGCCGCGACCCAAAGCCGGCGCGCGCCGGGCGGGCGGCGCCACCGGAATTGTCGCCCGCGGAATTGCGGCTGCAGAATGTGGCCGGGCCGGGCGTGCTGGAAGGCGTGGACCGCACCCTGGCCGATGTGCGGGAATTGCAAGGCGCCTTGCTGGAAGTGCAGGATTTTACCGCCGACATAGAGGCGTCGGCCTTGGCGGCGTCGTTGGAAGGCGCGCGGGATTTTACCCGCGACATGGCTGACAATCTGGCGCAGGCCATCGTTTATGGCCAGGACATCGGCACAGCGTTGGTCAATAGTTTCAAGGCTGCCGCCGCCGAAGCGCTGGCCAATGGCCTGTTCAAGCTTTTGCTGGGCGAAGGCGAGAGCGGCGGGCTGTTTGGCGCGTTGATCGGTGGCATTGGCCGCGCGCTGGGCGGCAAACGCGCGCTGGGCGGGCCAGTATCGGCCGGGCGCGCGTATCTGGTGGGGGAGCGCGGGACGGAGGTTTTTGTGCCGAGCGTGTCGGGCCGGGTTCTGGCCGGTGGGGCCGGCGCCAGTGCGCAGCCAGTCACATTCGACATGCGCGGCGCCGTCGTCACCGAGGATCTGTTGATGCAGATGGAGGCCATGGCGGCGCAGGGCGCAGCCACCGCCATTGGCGTCAGCCGCCGTGATATGGCGCGATCGCAGATGCGGCGCTTGCCGCGGGCGATGGGGGCCTGAATGCCGAGTTATCGCCTGCCCGGAGAAATCCGCTTTGCCACGCTGGAATGGACCATGCCGCAAGCCCGCACCATCAGCCGCACATTGGGCGGCGGCGTGGTCGATGCAGCCTATGGCGCCAGTGCCGGCTGGGCGGCGCGCGGCGCGTTGGTGCCCTTGCGCGGCGCCGATGCTGTGCGCGCGCAGCTGTTGCTGGGGTTGCTGGCACGCCCGGGCGGGCGTTTGCGCCTGCCGTATTTGCGTGCCGGCGATGACCAGACCGGGCCAAATCATATCGGTGACGCGCAATTGTGCAGCCTGGCTGGATGGACATTGCCAGGCGGCATTGCCCGCCTGGCGTTGGCCGACCCGACCCTGCCCGCGGATTTCGCGCTGCGGATGGTGGCGGGCGCCAATCGATTTGCCCGGCCGAACATGGATAGCTGGCTGCCATGTGCTGCCGGCGAGAAAAAAGCGCTTTCGGGCTGGTTTCGGCGCACGGCTGGATGCGATTGGCATGCGGCGTTGCAGGTGTCGTTTCGCAAAGCCGATGCCAGCAGTTCCGGCGTCGATTGGATTTCGACGACGACGGTTGCGGCCGATGGCGTGTGGCGCCCGGTTTCCGGGATCATCACGGCGCCGACAGACACGGTGGAAATGCGCATCGAGGTCAAAGCCAATGCCGGCACGGCTGGCGAATGCTGGATGGCCGGCATGCGGGTTGCGGATCGGCCGCATGCCGGCACGGTGACGGCGGCCGGATCGACCGTGATGGCAATCAATCTGCGCGACCTGGGGCCGGCCGGCGAAGTGCTGGACGCGGGCGCAAAGGCGACGGTGCGGTTGCCAGGCGACGAAGAACAGCTGTTGATGCTGGCGGCGCCGCTGGTGGCGGACGGCAGCGGCAACGGCGTGTTGTATCCAGTGTGGCCGGCGCGGCGGTTGCCGGCCGATGGCGCGGCCATCGAATTGGCGCGGCCGTGGTGCCGCATGATCCTGCCCGATGGCAGTGCGCCGGCCCTGCGCCAGCGCCCGGCCGGTGTGGACGAACCGGCGGCGCTGGAATTTGAGGAGGCCTATTGATGCCGGGCATATCCGACAGCGATGTGGCGTCCGGCGCGCAATTGGCGCTGTGCGCCTATCTGGATATCGATGGCGATCCGGCCCGCGCGGCATTGGCGCCGGTTGATGTAGTGGCGCCGGCCATCAGCATATTGGCCGCCCCCGATTCCGATTTCGATGGCCAGACATTTTCGACCATTGGCGCCCCGGCCGTTGGCCAGGCGTCGGCGCCGTTGCTGGTGCGGATCGATCCGATCACATTGGCGGCTGGCGGCGGCGAAGGCATGCGGGTGTCTTTGTCCGGCGCGCTGCAGGTGGACGCCGACATCCTGAATACTCTGGCGGATGCCAGCAGTTATTTCGGGCGACGGGTGGCATTCTGGCAGGTGGCGTTGAATTCCGATTTCGAGCCAATTGCCGGGCGGCTGTTTTACAGCGGCAAAATGGTTTCGATCGCCAGCCGCATCGGCCGCGATGCGCAGACATTATCCATCGACATCGAGGACTGGCGGGCGCTGCTGGGCAGCGGCGTGCCGGCGCGCACGGTGAGCCAGCAGACGATGTATGACCCTGACGATCATGTGGCCGACGCCATCATCGGCAAGCCGCCGCCGACGGCGTTCGGGCCGGGCGCCTTTCCGAATTTGACCGGCATCAATTTCAATTTGGGGATTTTTTGATGCTGCTGCGTCGGCCGGATTGGGAAAAGCATCTGTGTGCATATCTGGATGCCAATGCCGCGCGGCCGTTTGAATATGGCCAGTTCGATTGCTGCCTTTTTGCCGCCGGCGCGGTGGACGCCATGTGCGGCACGGATTTCCGCGCGCGCTGGGCTGGGCAATACACCACGGCGGCGGGTGCCTTGCGCGTGATGCGTCGCGCCGGCTGGGACAGCCCGGGCGGACCATTTGCCGATGCGCTAGGCGGCGCCATTGCGCCGTTGCAGGCGATGCGCGGCGATGTGGTGAGCGATGGCGAAAATATCGGCCTGCGCTGGGGGGCCGGCGCGCTGTTTTTGACCGATGACGGGCTGACTGAAATGGCGGCGGCCGTGATCGTCCGAGGCTGGCGGGTGCCGCATGGGTAGAGTCCTAAAGCCGCTGGCGATCGTTGCGGCGGTCGCGATTAACGTCATCCCCGGCGCCGGGCAGGCCATCAGCGGCGCGATTTTGGGCACCACACTGGCCAGCACTGCGGTGGTGACCGGCGTAACGGTCGGCGGATTGTTTGCCGGCGTCGCAACGGCAGGGCTGCTGGCCTATGGTGCGCCGGGCGCGCGTAGCCCGAATGCCGGTCTGCCGGATTTGCAACGGCGGCAGTTGACCGCCGAAGATGATCCCGCGCGCAAGATGGTGCTGGGCCGCACGGCCGCTGCATCAGACATGGTGTATTCGGAGCCGAGCGGCACCGACCAGGAATATGTCGATTACATCGTGCATCTGGCCAGCCACCAGCTGACATCGGTTGTGGAAGTCCGGATCGACGACAAGGTGGCCTGGCGGCCATCGACCGGCGCGCTGGGCGAATTTGCCGGGTATCTGTGGATCACGCCGATCCTGCAAGGCGGCGCGGCGGCCTATCACACGGTCAATTCTGGCGCGCATTGGGGCAGCGCGCAACGATTTACCGGCTGCGCATCGTTGAAAGTGCGGGTGAAGCGCAGCGGCAACAGCAAAAAGACCGCATCGCCATTCGCCGCCGGGATTTCGACGCAGTTTTTGACTGTGGTCGAGGGCATGCCGGTTTATGACCCGCGCCGCGACAGCACGCGCGGTGGCAGTGGTTCGCACCGCGCCGACGATCAGGCCAGCTGGGAATTCGTGGCCAGCGACGGCGAGCGCATCGGTGAGAATCTGGCCCTGCAGGCTTTGGCTTGGTTGCTGGGCTGGCGCATCAATGGCGTGCTTTCGGTGGGTTGTGGCGTGCAGCCGGATGAAATCGACATGCCCGTCTTTGCCACATCGGCGAACGCCTGCGCCGAAGCGGTGGCGCTGGCGGCAGGCGGCACCCAGCCGCGATATCATGGCGCCGGCCTGCGCCATGATTTCGAAGATCCGGGCATGGTGCGGCAGATGTTCGCCGATGCCTGCAACGGCGAATGGCGGATCGTTGATGGCCGCATCGGCCTGCATGTCGCGGTCAACGATCTGGCCGGCCCGCTGTTTGAAATCACCGACGACGATGTGATCAGCGATGGCACGCAATGGGTGCCGCACCCGCATGCCGAGCAGGCCATCAATGTGTTGACCGGGCGCATAGCCCAGCCGGCATTGCCGGCGAATTACGGATTGGTATCCTTGCCGCCGGCGCGCATCGCCAGCCTGGACGGGATGGACCGCACCGCGCCGCTGAACCTTGGCATGGTCGAGGATGGATCGCGCGGGCAACGCATTTTGAAACAGGCGTTGCAGCGGCAGCAATATCAGGGCGTGCTGTCATTCACCATGGGCTTTCGCGCCTGGCGGTTGCGGTTGGGCCAGCCGGTGCGGGTAACTTTGGCATCGCGCGGCTGGACGAATGAACTTTTCCGGGTGCAGCGGCTGGATTTCGATGTGATGAGCGGTGCCACCGCCATTGAATTGCGGCAAGAGCACGAAAGCATTTATCAGTGGGATCGCGATGAAGCGCCGATGCCGACGCCCGGCGCGCCGGTGTTTTACGATCCGCAGAACAACCCCTATCTGTCATCGCCGCCCTGGTCCGAGATTGTCGACGATGGCGGCAAGCCCGAGGACGGCGCCACGCGCAATGTCAATCGCGGTGCGCATTCGACGGCGATTGCCTATGATGCCGGCGATATCGTCCGCAATGCAGCGGGTGATGAGATTTATTCCGCGGTGCAGGATGTGCCGACCGGCATTGCCCTCTCCAATACCGCCTATTGGTCACTGTGGCTGACCTCTGGCGGGGGTGCGCCGGGGATCAATTCGGCAACTGTCTATCTGTATCAGCGCACCGCCAGTGCATCGCCGCCCGCCGTGCCGGGCGCGACGCTGACTTATAATTTTGCGACGCAGGGGCTTTCGGGCGGGCTGGGCAGCTGGAGCCGCAGCCTGCCCGCATCGGGCGGCGCTTATCGCTGGATGACGTCCGCGAGCGCCGCTAGCGCGGCCGCGACCGACGATATCGCCAGCAGCGAGTGGGCGGCGCCGGCCTTGATCGGCGAGAGTGCGCCGAACGTCGACACGGTGATCTTGTATCAGCGCGGCGCCACTGCGCCGGCTTTGCCGGGCGTGACTTTGACCTATACCTTTGCGACGCGCGCGCTTTCTGGTGGCAGCCTTGGCGGCTGGTCGCAGAGCATCCCGGATGCGGACGCCGCCGGCCATCCGTTGTGGGTGACGACTGCAAGTGCCTTGTCCGTCAGCACAACGGACAGCATTCTGCCCGGCGAATGGGCGGCGCCGGCGCAGCTGGCGCGCGACGGGCAGACCATCCGCGACGGACTGGTCGAGTATTTCGACAATTACGCGGCCATCGCCGATGTGCAGCGATATTGGACGATCACCGACGGCGCCAGCGGGCCAGCGACAGTCAGCCTGATGGCCGGCAATGGCTATGCCGGCGGCATGCGGGTGCAGGCCACCGGGCGGGTGGCGATCGTCGGGCGGCAGCGCATCGCCTATGATTCCGAGGATCTCTATCGCGTGCGGGCGCGCTGCTATATCGAGACGGTCGGCAGCGGTAATCAGATTTTCGTCGGCGTGGCGGCCTATGATTATACCGGCGCGGCGTTGCCCAGCGACGCGGGCACCTATCATTATTTTGCCGCCGGCGCGCAATCGATCACCAGCACCGGCTGGCTGGACGTGGAGGGCTATTTTCGCGGCACCGCGCTGGTGGGCGCCGGCAATAATGTTGGGCGCCCGGCGCCGGATCCGTCATCACCCCGGCCGATGGCAAATGGCGCGGCTTCGATGGCCGGCGTTTTTTTGGGCAATTACGCCGGCACCGGCGGCAAATTGAGCCTGGATTCGTTGATCGTCGAAAAGGTCGAGGATCTGACGCCATTGCCGCCGCGCGCCTGGGTGACCGGGGTGCTGCAGCAAAAGGGCCAGGTGGTGACCTTTGGCGGCCGGACATGGATCGCGCGGGTGGCGAACACCGGCGTGCAGCCGCCATCGACCGGCACCGGCAATGCCACATGGGCGTTGATGGCGGACAAACTGCTGACGGACGGCAGCACGCTGGGCGAAGTGGGCGGCGTGATCGGGGTCAATCCGGGCGGAATTAATACGGCCGAAGTGGCGGTCAATGCGGTCAATGCGATTTCGGTGTTTGATGAGATCGACAACGGATTCACCCTGCCGATCCAGATTGCCGGCTGGGGTGATCTTAAGATCGCGACGCCGGGCGGAAACAGGATTTTGCAGGTGACTGTGCCAAATGCAGCGGCAACGCCTGCCAGTGTTTTTGTCATGCTGCATGCGCGCGTGTACGAATATAACACGCAAAATTTCCAGCTGCGGTTGAATGATGGCACCACCATCTATCCCTCCCGGGCGTTTAACGGCACCGGCTGGGGCGCCGGCTTCGACGGCCCGACATGGGAGCAATGCGGATGGTTCGTGTCCCTGCCGGCCGGAACCACGCGGACTTATACCGTGCAAGGTAATGTCACCGGCTGGTCTCCGAGTGCGCCCGGAATCACATCGTTGGGGGCCGCCTTTATGTATGCCCTGCTTTTCAAAAAGGTCTGATGGATGACGGCGATTGAGAATCTGCTGCAAAGCGCGATCGAGATAGCCTTGATGGGCATCAGCACACAGGTGGCAATCGGCACCGGCACAGACGGCAATATCAGCGTGCAATGGCCGAGTGTCGGCGATGTGCGGGACTATGTTCTGGCGCGCGTCGATCTATCGAGCGTCGGCCTGCCACAACAAATGACCGGTCTGACCATCGGCGAAATCATGCGGGCCTTGACCGAACAGGAACGCGCATCGGCGGCGGCTGTGATGCTGCAACATGCCGACCTGTTCGCGATTTTCATGGAGGCGCTGGCGACCGGCGCGCGGCTGGTGCCGGGCGACGACAATTTCATGGCGTTGATCGACACGCTGGTTGGATACGACGTGCTGACGCCGCAGCGGGCGGCGGAATTGCTGGGCGGCGCATGACGCCAATAACGCCAGACGATCCGGATTATCCGTTTCGTCTGGCGGTCATGCAATTGCGGGTGGCAGCCCTGCAGGCACAGCAGACCTTGCAGCAGATCGATGCGCCGAACCCGGCGCAGACCGTGCTGGCGGCCATTCGCTGGCTGTCTTTGGCCAGCCGGCGGGATTTTGGAGATACGGAAAGGACGGCGGATGAGTGACCCTGCGCTGATTTCGGACGAAATCAAGATTGCGCTGGCGGCAGCAGCGGGCGGATGCGTCAGATTGCTGTTCCGGCCGGGCAAGACCATTGGTCAGACGATTTGGGTGATGCTGGCCTGCATGACCTGCGGTTTTTACGCCACGCCGCCGACGATGGCCTGGCTGCACTTGCCGCCGGAATTTGTCGGCGCGGTGGGCGCGGCCACTGGATTCGTTGGCCTGTCGGTGGCGGAAGCCGTGTTGCAGACGGTCGATAGCGTCGATATCAAGGCGCTGCTGGATCGCATCCTGCGCAGGTGGCTGCCATGAGCGAGATGCTTTCGCCGCATTTTTCGCTGGCCGAATTGACGGTCAGCGACACCGCGCGCCGGCAGGGCCTGCCCAATTTTCCGTTGCCGAAGCATCTGGAAAATCTGCGCGTGACCGCGCATCGGATGGAGGCGGTGCGCGCGATCCTTGGCCGGCCGATCGTGCCGACCAGCGGTTATCGCAGCCCGGAGGTCAACCGGCTGGTCGGCGGCGTGGCGAACAGCGACCATGCGCTGGGTTGGGCGGTGGATTTCGCCGGCGATGTGCATGAGGCGCGCCATCTGGCCGATCGGCTGGACAGCTGGGATCAGATCATCCTGGAGCGCGCCGGGCGGGTAATCCATGTCAGCTTTAATCCGCGCAACCGCCGCCAGACTTTGACACAACGCGGCGGGCCGGGGTCGGCGATACAGCAGGGGTTGGTGGCGTGACCCGCACCATCGTGCTGTTGCTGGCCTTGCCGGTGGCACTGTGCGGCGTATCGGCCTGGCTGGTCTGGCGTGAGTTGCGCGAGGGGCTGGACGGTGAGGCATGGGTGCGCACGCTGCGCCAGGATGGCTGGCTGTGATTGGCTGGGCCGCGATCCGCGCTTTGCCGTGGCGCTGGATTGGCGGCGGCGCGCTGGTGCTGGCGGCTGTCGTGGGCATCCTGATCTATGGCGGCGGCAAATATAAGGCGGGGGTGGCGGCCTGCGAGGCAAGCCATGTGCTGGCGGCCGGCAAGCAGCAGGCGGCGGATCAGAGCCGGATGGAGAATGCTGCGTCCGGGTTGGCGCAGCGAGAAAGGCAGATCAATGAGGCAGAGATACAGGCCAGCCGTGGCGGCGGCGTTGGTGCTGGCGTGCGGCTCGATGCTGACAGCATGCGCGCCATCCAGGACGCCGACGCCGCGTTTGCCGGTCGCGCCCCCGGCTAATGCGCTGCTGCCCTGCGTGGCACCGCTGGTGGCCGAGGGCGATTCCGCAGCATGGGCGATCATTCAGCACCGGGCGGAGATTGCGCGCTGTGAAGCGCGGCGAGCGGCGCTGGTGGCGGCGTGGCCGGAGTGATGCGCGATAATATTTTCAACCACTTTTGAGGTCGCAAAAGTTATCGTCATCGGACTGGCTTCGGGTGGCCGAAATGAGCAATTTGCATTTTCTGCAAATTGCGACTGAGAGATTTGGATATCTGTCAGGATCCAGCGGTGGCCGGTATGGCAGGCCACATCGTATTCATCGTCCGACGTTCGGACCAGCACGCCAATATGCAAAGGCGGCGGGTTTGTCAGTTGTCATTCGGGTTTCTCTCGCTTGGCGGCCATGTATCGCGCCATATATTGCCGCCGATGCGCCGTGGCAGCGTCTTGCAGCGGTTCGCTTAGGCGGCAAGGGAATCTTTCGCGAAAAAGTGCGATAATGGCGCCTTGGTAAGGCGCAGATGGTGTGCGCGAGCCACCTAGCCATCGGCGGATCGTGAATGGGTCAGCGCCGGTCACATGCATCAATTCACCCAAGGTGATTTCCGGTTGTTCGCGTAGCACTGCCCATAGCGTGTCAAAGTTTTCGAAATATGGCCCGCCGGTCTGGCGGCCTTTGGCCGGTGGCTGGGGCGCGCGCCGGCGCGGCTTTGGCCGGGTGAAGGCGCGGAAATAGGATTGCAGAATCGGAAGATCCTCGTTGCGGATCATCTTAACCGCATGGCGGCCTTGCGTCGTTTTTACGTCGATTTTCGGCAGATGCGCGCGCAAGGTCCAGTGCGAGACCGCGCATTGCTGCGCGGCTTCGGTCAGTGTCATGTAACCGTCTGGCGCCTGCACGCGCGTCGGGCGGTTTTTTTTATAGCGGACGGCGTTTTCCAGCAGGGTCGCCGCCTGATTGAGGTATTTTTGCACGTCTGCCGGATCGAACAGCCACATGGTACGGCCATTGATGGTCGCCTTTTCGGCCGGCAGGATGCCAGCGCGAACATGCTTCAAAATGGTTTTGCGGCTGAACGCGCCGGCAGCCTCCAACTGCCGCATGGTGATTTTGCCGGACGCGCCGGTGGCAGAATCGAATATTGCCAGTTCCACCGCATTGGCGGCGGCGCGCGGTGACGGCAGATTGTCCAGGCGCTCTTGGTAATCGGCGGACGTCATTCGTCCTCATCCATGATTTTTTCGATCATGTCGGCCGCCGCCTCCATCAGCTGGGTGATTTCGCCCGTGTGCGGGCGGTCGATCCAGTCGATTTCGCAAAGCACGAGATCGCCATCGTCTGCGCCGTCGATCACATATGGCCCGCCGCTGATGACATCGGCCGGCTGGTCTTCGGGCAGAGGCAGGCCATCGGCGTCGGTTTCGATGATGCGGGCGATAAAGCGCGGCGCCTGCATGTGGTAGATCAGGTCGCGGCCGGCGTCGTCCTGGCCGACCAGCCATTCGCCGCGCGGGAAAGTCGTGGCGTCGGCCATGCCCATCAGCGCGGCCATTTCGGCGGCGATGGTATCCGGGATTTCGCCGTCGACCAGCCAGCGCCGCACCGCGCGCGAGTTGACGCCAAGCCGGTCGGCGATCTTGCTTTGCCACCCGACGCTGGTGCGCAGGATGGCGATGGCGGCGGTTTGGAATTCGGCGGGGGTCATCACAGCACCTTTCCGATATGCGCGGCAACAGCCGCCTCTGCTTGGGCCAGGGCCGCCTGATAATCATCTTCGGCAATTTCGACGGCGACATATTCGTCATCATCATCGGTGATGGTGGTGATCAGATCATCAATGCGGATGGTGATATCCGAGCCATGCCGATCGTCATGATCCGAAAAGCGCACTTTGAATTCGGCGTCGTCGACGTAATCGTCGTCATCATCGAGGACGTCGATATTGACATAGCGCGAGCAGGATTGATTGCTGGCGCCGAACTGGACGCTCAGGCGGGCGTCGGCTTCCAGGCGATCCTTGAGGTCGAAAGCCAGCTCGCTGCACAGATCGGGGAAATTGTCGAAACGCTTGGTCATTTTGTCGGTCCTTTCTGACCTGACCGGCGGGCCTGATTGCCCTTCCGATGTATCTAAATATAGATACATTATGCGCGTACGTCAAGAGGAAAATACATTTTTCTTGGTAGTTTTTATTCTTTTTCGACGGCATCCGCCAGCTGCTCGATGGCCACGCCGCGCGTGCGCATGATGGCCAGCAGATCGGCGGTGATGCCCGGCGCTGGCCGGCGGGCGCCGGACAGGAATTGTCGGATCCGGACCGGATCCTTGAATCCCAGCGCCGCTGCCATTTCGGTCTGCCAGCGCTGACCCCAAAGTGCTTCGCCGATTTTACGGAGCATCTCCGGCGAGAGTGAGGCGGCCGTGCGGGCGGCAGATCGCTGGTGATAATATCCCCGCCAGAAATCCATTTGCCGGGTGATGGGCGCGCCGCGCGGAAAGTCCTCCGCGCCGGCCGGTATGGCTTCCGTCACTTCGGTCACTGCCTCTCGATCAGCCTTACGGAGCGCGCGCTCCATCAAGGGGATGGCCGTGATCGGATTGCGCAGCGCAGCGTCGGTTGCGTTTTTGGGGATATCGGCGACGCTTCCGGGGTAGGCGAGCGCCGCGAGGCGCCCGACCAGGTAGAAAATGTCTGTATGTTTGGTGTCGAGTGGCATATATGTCTCCTGTCGCTTAGCGTGGATCGAAACATCTCTGGCCGTGTGAAACAGGCGTAGGGCGGCCCGAAGGGACCGCCCAATTCTTTACAGCCGGACGAATTTCATATTGTTTTTTTCGGCGGCGGCCTCGATGGCAGCAACGCCAGCACTCGCGCCATCGCTCAGATAGCCCTTGTAGGGTTCCATCGTGACGGTGTCGCCCTTGATCCAGATTTTGAGATTGCGATCGCCGTTGCTGTTTTTGGAGAGGTTGGCGAGCCTGATGTAGACTCGGTCGTTCCAGGCCGATGCTTTGGCCACTTCTGGCAGGCTGGCGATGATCTTGGTGGCTTGCTCGTTGGTCATTTTGATCGTCCCTTTCTGGACTTATCCGGCGGCCCCTTTGGCCTGCCGATGTATCTATATTTAGATACATTCCGCGCATCCGTCAAGTGCCGAATGCAAGATTTTTGAAAATATTTCGCTGCCTGAAAATAAGGCGGGCCGCAGCCCTGCTTTTGATTTTTACAGAGATTCCAGATCGATGCGGCCGTCTGCCAGCGCCTCCATGATTATGGCCACAGGCCCGCTGATGGGCCTCTCGCCGGACTCATAGCGGCGAATGGTGCGCCCCTCCGTGATACGCAGCGCGCGCGCAAGCTCGGCCTGTGTGAGGCCGAGCTGCTGGCGAATTCGCTTGAAATTTTCGGGGGTCAATGTCTGATTCCTGGCCGCATGATTTCAGGCTCGACGGGGCTTCGCCGCCGCAGCTTTTCCATGTGCGATTGCGCCGCCGCCTCGGAATCGAATGTATCCCAGGCATAGCGCTGCCGCTCGAATCCTTCGGCCGCGCCTGGCAGGATGGACAGCACCAGCCATGGCCAGCCATCGGCCGGAGCTGGATAGAGCGCGACGATTGCCCGC
>CAZIAA010000002.1:20429-20551 GCA_964537365.1 uncultured Sandaracinobacter sp. | reverse complement strand
GATGGCCGGGTGCTGAATATCGCCGAACGGGCCGAACCTTTGTCGGAACGGCCGCTGCCCTCGGTCGGGTCGGTCAGGGGCGTGCTCGAACTGGCCGGCGGTGAAGCGGCCCGCCTCGGCCC
>CAZIAA010000002.1:3905-20419 GCA_964537365.1 uncultured Sandaracinobacter sp. | reverse complement strand
TGCTGCAGCGAATCCAGTTCGGGCAGCAGTTCCTCCACCGCATCGGGCTGCGCCCCGGTGACAGCATCCGCTGGTAACCAGCGCTGGCGACAGCGCCCTCTTCCAGTTGCCCGCCGAATGCGATAGAGAGCCAGAATCATGGGTTTCAACATCTTTTCCTGGTGGTCGGGCAAGACCTTCGGCACCTGGCTGCACACGTTGCGCCGTGGCAATGAAGTCGGCCGCGACGGCGACGACAATATCTATTACGAAGACAAGTCCAGCGGCCGGCGCTGGGTCATTTATGCCGTCGACAATGATTCCAGCCGGGTGCCGCCGGAATGGCATTTGTGGCTGCACAGGACGCGCGAAGACCCGCCAAGCGAAGTCCCGCTGCCGATCCGGGCCTGGGAAAAGCCCTGGCGCCCCAACCCGACCGGAAGCGCCGCCGTCGAACTGCCGAGCGGCGCGCTGGCGGCCAGCGGCAAACGCGCGCCAGCCGCTGCCGATTATCGCCCCTGGGCACCCGGACAATAGGCTGCACGACTGCATATGCCCGGGATTCTCAAGGAAAATATCGTCGAAGCGCTGGCTGGAATCGTCGTTCTCGCACTGGCAGTCTGGTTCCTCGTCTTTGCGCTTGGCCGGACCGGCGGCGGCGGCGGCGGCGATTATTACGCGCTGACCGCCCGCTTCCCCAATGCCGCCGGCATTTCCGTTGGTTCGGATGTGCGCGTGTCCGGCCTCAAGGTCGGCACCGTCACCAGTCAGAAGCTCGATCCGGCCAGTTATCAGGCTCTGGTCACGCTGACTGTCAATTCGCAAATCGCGTTGCCGCTGGATACATCGGCGGCAATTACATCCGAAGGGCTGCTGGGTGGCAATTACATCGAACTGATTCCGGGTGGCGATAGCGAGGAACTGATGCCGGGCGATGAAATCATCGACACCCAGGGGTCAACGGATCTGATGGGGCTGATCGGTTCGGTCATCAACCGCAGCGGCGCCGACAATTCCGGCCCGACCCCGGCACCCGCCAGCGGCGGATGAACACGCCTGCGTCGCCGATCGTTGCGCGGCTGGCCCTGCTGCTGGCCCTCGGTCTGTCGCTTCCGGCCATGGCGCAGGATGCAAATCCATCTGCGCAACAACCCGCCGTCCCCGCGAACACCCCCGCACAACCAGCCGCCGATGACGAACGCGAAGCGGTCCTTGGCGTGCTCGACAAGCGCTTGCGCAAATCCGAATTCATCACTCTGAAGCCCGGCGAAACATTCACATTCGGTCGCATTTCCGGAGTCCTGCGCACATGCGAAAGGACCAAACCCTATGAGCCGCTGCAATCGGCGGCCTTTGTCGAAATCACCGAGCATTTCGAGCAGCCCGGCAAACAGAAATCGCCACCGCCCAAGCGGATTTTCTCAGGCTGGCTGTTTGCCGAATCGCCCTCGCTCAATTCGTTGCAGCACCCGGTCTATGATGTCTGGCTCAAAAGCTGCACGATGCATTTCCCGGACGGCCCCGCCCCGGCCAGCAGTGCCGGCGGCAACAGCAATTCGGACACCCGCATGGCCGAAGACGCAAAATCCAGCGAATAATCCACGGCCGGGTTGCGGCCCGCGGGCATCCGGTCCGCGACAGGCGCGCCCAATCCCGCCAGAGCATCGAGCCGCTGCCAGTCCGCATCCCGCTGAATGGCTTGCGTCAATTGCGTCGCATAGGCCGCGCGGCTGATCTCCACCCCGCCGAACCGGGCCAGATGCGAGGTCAGAAACTGGGTGTCCAGCAGCAGGAAACCCCCCACACGCAGCCGCGCCACCAGATGCGCCAATGCAGCCTTGGAGGCGTCCGTCACCCGGCTGAACATGCTTTCGCCGAAAAATGCAGCGCCCAGACGCACGCCATAGAGGCCGCCCACCAGCCGGCCCTGATGGTCCCAGGTCTCGATGCTGTGGGCATGGCCGTCCTGAAACAGGCGCAGATAGGCCTGATAGATGGGGGCATTGATCCAGCTTTCCTCCCGCCCCGGCGCGAAGGCGGCGCAATTGCGCACCACGGCATCAAAAGCGAGATCATGGCTATGCTGGAAACGCTCCTGCCGCAGCACCTTGCGCAGTGAGCGTGGCAGATGAAAGCCATCAATGGTCAGGATTCCCCGGCGGCGCGGTTCCACCCAGAAAATATCCTCGGCATTGTGCGAATCCGCCATCGGGAACAGCCCGCTGGCATAGGCGCGCAACAGCAATCGGCTATCGAGCTTCGCGGCCATCGGATCGGCGCTGCCATCGGCAGACCAGCTCATGGCACAATCCGGACCGTCCGCTCTCCGAACTGCTCCCGGCCCGGCCGACACTGCTGATACAGTCGGCATTCACAGGGAGCAGCCACTCGATTTTCATGGTCAACCATCCCGACCTCTCTGGCTGTATTTTCCCGCAGATATGCTGTCGGGATCGCCGGCCTTTGTCAAAGGCCAAAAACCGTGCCGTTCAGGGCATCTTCAGCAAGCCGGTCGACAATCCCGGCCGATTCCGGCAAAACTGCCGGGCGACACCAGTGACAGCGGCAGTGCAGAGGCCCGAACAGTTCATGAATGCAAAAGCCATAGCCTTTCTCGCAGCCGGCATCGTCGGCGGCATGACCCTTGCTCTTTCCTTCAACAACTTCACCCACAATGGCACAGCACTGGCGCAGGAAGCCGCCGAACTGGCGCAGCAGGCGGCGCCGGAAAACGCCCGCACCCTGCCCGAAAATGCGCAGCAGATTCACCTGTCCTTCGCCCCCGTGGCCAAGGCCGTACAGCCGGCCGTTGTCAATATCTTTACTGCCCGCGTCGTGCGCCAGCGCCAGCAACTCAACCCGTTCTTTTCGCTGTTCACCAATCAGCCGCGGGTGGAAAATTCGCTTGGGTCCGGCGTGATCGTCGATGGCAAGGGGCTGGTCGTCACCAATAACCATGTGGTCGATGGCGCCGACCAGATTCTGGTGGCGCTGGCGGACCGGCGCGAATTTCCAGCCAAGGTGCTGTTCGCCGAACCCAGGCTGGATCTGGCGCTGCTGGAGATCGACCCCAAGGACACGACCATCCCGGTCGCCCATCTGGGTGACAGCGACCGCGCCCAGGTCGGTGATCTGGTGCTGGCCATCGGCAATCCCTTTGGCGTTGGACAGACGGTCACCCAGGGCATTGTCTCGGCAACGGCGCGTACCGGCATCGGCGTGTCCGATGCGCAGTTCTTCATCCAGACCGACGCCTCCATCAATCAGGGCAATTCCGGCGGTGCCTTGGCCGGGATGAACGGCGAAGTCATCGGCATCAATTCGGCCATTTTAACGGGTGGCCGCAATGGCGGCTCCATCGGTCTGGGCTTTGCCATTCCATCGAATGTCGTGAAGATTTTCCTGCGCGGCGCCAACAGTGGCAAATTCGTCACTTCCTGGGTTGGCCTCGAAGGCGAAGCCCTGACTGCGGAAACGGCCAGCCATGCCGGCCTCAAGACGCCGTCGGGAATGCTGGTGACTGGAATCTCGCCGCAATCCCCGGCGCAGGGCGCCGGTATCCGGCTCGGTGACATCATCTTTGCCATAGATGGCAAGGAAGTGTCCGATCCGGCCACATTGCGCTACCGGGTCTCGACCCTGCCGGTGGGCGATACCGTCACTCTGACAGTGGTGCGCGACGGATCAGCGCGCAACCTGCAGCTGAAGCTGGTGGCGCCGCCGGAAAACCCGGCGCGCGATCTGACCGTGCTGCCATCGGGGAGCATTCTCGCTGGTGTCTCCATCGCCAATCTGTCACCGGCGCTGGCGCAGGAACTGGGCGCCGGCCTGCCGGAACATGGAGTCGTGGTGGTGGATGTGCCGCCACAGGCGCCGGCCGCCCGCACTGGCTTCCCGCGCCCGGGCGACATCATCCGCAGCGTCAATGGCAAGACCGCCAGCAAGGTTGGTGACGTGACCAGCGCTTTGCAGGGTTCGCCGCAGCAAACCCTTTTCGCCATCAACCGCAACGGCCAGCAAGTGGAATGCCTGTTTCAGGCGCCCGGCAGCTTCCGCTGCCGCGCGGCCTGAGCCCGACCCGGCTGCATCCGGCCTGAATCCGTCCGCCGGTTTTCGGCGCCGGCTGCCCGGCGCCCGGCAGCCCGTAGCATTTCTGTTGCGGCCACGGTCCGACCGAGTTGGCGGTGGCTGCGTTTCATGCTATCCGGCGCATTCCAACCAACGCGGTCTTTCCGACTGTGCATCGACAGCAAGTGTTTCTTCCGATGAGCGAAACTGACGACACTGTGGAACGGCCAGCAGTTGCACATCATCATCTGCAGCCGGAGGTCCTGCGCGCCATCGAACAGGCGCTCGATGCAGCGGAAGACGGCGAAGTCCGGGCGCTCGTCAAACCGCTGCACCCGGCCGATGTCGCCGATCTTTTCGAACAGATCTCCAGCGACCAGCGCCGTCTGCTGGCAACCGTTCTCGGCGAAGACCTCAATGGCGCTGTCCTTGCCGAACTGAACGAGACTGTCCGCGACGAGATCCTGAGCGAAATGCCGGCAGCGGATATTGCCACCGCCGTTTCGGAAATGGACATCGACGATGCCGTGGCACTGGTCGAGGAGCTGGCGGACGATGAGCAGGACGCCATTCTCGAAAATCTGGAGGCGGAACACCGCGCCGCCATCGAATCGGCGCTGTCCTATCCGGAAGATTCCGCCGGGCGCCTGATGCAGCGCGACGTCATTGCCGTGCCAGAACATTGGACCATCGGCGATGTCATTGATTTTCTGCGCGTCGAGCAGACCAACCTGACCGATTTCTGGGAAATCTTCGTCGTCTCCCCCGACCACAAGCCAATCGGCACCATGCGATTGTCCTGGGTACTGACCACACCGCGCTGGGTCCAGGTTTCCGATGTCATGCAGCGCCAGCAGACTCTGATTCCAATCAACATGGATCAGGAGGAAGTCGCGCTTCGATTCCAGAAATATGCCCTGATTTCCGCCGCTGTCGTCAGCCGCGATGGCCGTCTGCAGGGTGCGATCACTGCCGATGACATTGTCGATATCGTCGCCGAGGAGGCCGGTGAAGACATTCTCCGGCTGTCGGGCGCCGGCGACAGCGATATCTTCGAACCCGTCCTCAGCAGTTTTCTCACCCGCATCCGCTGGCTGGCCGCCAATCTCATTACCGGCGTGATTTCCGCCAGCATCATTGCCGCCTTTGGCGCTACCATCGAGAAAATGGTGGTTCTGGCGGCACTGTCACCGATTGTCGCGTCGATCGGCGGCAATACCGGCAATCAGACCATGGCGGTCATCGTCCGCGCGCTCGCCACTGGCCATATGACCAATTCCAACACCCGCCGGGTCATTCTGCGGCAAAGCGCCATTGCATTTCTGAACGGCATCACCATCGCCTTCCTGCTGGGCACCGGCGTGGCGGTCATCTTCAGCGATCCGCTGCTGGGTGGCGTCATCGCCCTTGCCACCATATTCAACCTGCTGATTGCCGGTCTGGCCGGCGTGCTGGTGCCGCTCGGTTTCAAGCGCATTGGAGTCGACCCGGCCGTTGCTTCTTCGGTTTTCGTCACCATGATCACCGATTCCATGGGCTTTTTCCTGTTCCTCAGCCTGGCCAGCGCTTCGGGGCTGGTGGCGTGACGGCGGGCGCGCCCACAGCCGGTAATCGTCTCGGCCTCACCCGCGTTGCCTATGGCTGCCAGTCGCTGGCGGAAATCATCGCGCGCGAACCGCGGCTGATGGAAGGCCGTGGCGCGGATCGTTATGTCTGCCTGACCTCGGCACGGGTTCCCCGCCGCGATCTCACCGGCGGTTCGATATTCTGGATCATCCGCCACATGCTGGTGGCGCGCCAGCCCATTCTGCGCGCCGTCGAAATCCCCGGTGCCGAACGCCCACGGGCGGAAATTCACCTTCTGCCCGGACCGATCCCGGTGGTGCCGCGCGTGCAGCGCTCGCATCAGGGCTGGCGTTATCTGGCGGAAGAATATTGGCCAGCCGATCTCGATGCAGACGAGCCATTGCCGCTGGAGCTGGCGGAAAAACTTGCCGATCTGTCACTGCTCTGAGCAGGAACGAAAAGCCTCCCCCGCCCGCCCAATGCAAAACGCCGGGCTGATGCCCGGCGTTTCACTCTGTTCAGTCCGTCAGGAGGCGATAATCACGCCCCATCAGGCGGCTTTCAGCACATCCTCGATCTCGCGCTGGGCGGCGGGCTCGTCGATGTCCTTCATGGCGGCGATTTCCCGCGCCAGACGGCTGATGGCGGCTTCGAAGATCTGCCGTTCGGAATAGCTTTGTTCCGGCTGATCTTCGGCCCGGTGCAGATCGCGCACCACTTCGGCAATGGACACCAGATCACCTGAATTGATCTTGGCTTCATATTCCTGCGCCCGGCGCGACCACATGATGCGGCGCACCTTGGGCCTGCCCTTCAGCGTCAGCAGCGCATCCTGCAGCGTCGCCTCGCTGGAAAGCTTGCGCATGCCGGTCGATTCCGCCTTCGCCGTCGGCACTTTCAGAATCATTTTTTCTTTTTCGAAACGCAGCACATAGAGTTCAAGCATGGTGCCGACGATTTCCGTCGATTCGATTTCCATGATGCGGCCCACCCCGTGCTTTGGATAGACAACATTATCCCCGACCTGAAAGCTGAGTGCCTTGCTTGCCATTTCTGCAATGATCCTTTTCTACTGACAATATGCGCCGGGCTGGCGTCGTGGCGCGACCTGTCCGGCGCGATCCCGTGCCAATCGGCACCGAACCGGAAGAGGACGCGCCAGGAACGGATGCCGCGGCATCCGCCCGGACCTGATTCACATCATGATCGAGGTCATAACCGAAGACAGGGGGCAAAACCCCGGCGGGAAGCCCGACGAGGACACAACCGGGCGACAGTTCAGCAATGGGCATACTGAAGTTTTGCACCCAGGCTCCTTTCGACCGGAAATTCCGTGACAATATTCCGACCATCACTGCTCCGGCCATCCGGGAATTCCGAAAAATTACCGGAATGAACCTCTCTCGACATTTCCACATACAGGCACTGGCAACCAGCAGATGGTCACCAATGACTCGCTAACGAAACCAGGCAGAACCACAGCCCATCCAATCGCACAGGACGACTGGATTTTTCAGCGGCAGCAGCGAATGTATGATCACGACATCAACGACATCGCCTCATGACACCAGCCTGCACCGCATCTGGCACAGTTCTCCTAATTGATTCCTCTATAGCAGATTTTGCAGTGCATTTCCAGCATCAGAACACCGCCGCGCGCAAGCGGCCAGCGACGCTGACGCCAAAACGCTCCGCCAGACCGTCAGAGGCCAGTGTCGCTCTCTGCCAGTTCGTCCGCATCCGCACCGCCCGAGAGCATTTCTTCCGAGACATCTGCGGCATTCTGGCGCACCGACGCTTCGATCCGATCGGCGATTTCCGGATTTTCCTTCAGGAACTTCTTGGCGTTTTCGCGGCCCTGGCCAATGCGGGTGCTGTCATAAGAATACCAGGCGCCGGATTTTTCCACCAGCCCGGCCTTCACGCCCAGATCCAGAATTTCCCCGGTCTTGGAAATACCGGTGCCATACATGATGTCGAATTCCACCGTGCGGAATGGTGGCGCTACCTTGTTCTTTACCACCTTCACGCGCGTGGTATTGCCGATGATGTCGTCCTTGTCCTTGATCTGCCCGGTGCGGCGGATATCGAGGCGCACCGAAGCATAGAATTTCAGCGCATTGCCGCCGGTGGTGGTTTCCGGATTGCCATACATGACGCCGATCTTCATGCGCACCTGATTGATGAAGATCACCACGCAGCGCGAACGCGAAATCGATCCGGTCAGCTTGCGCAGCGCCTGGCTCATGAGGCGGGCCTGCAGGCCGACATGGCTGTCACCCATTTCACCTTCGATTTCGGCGCGCGGCACCAGCGCCGCGACGGAATCGATGACCAGCACATCAATGGCATTGGAACGCACCAGCGTATCGGTGATTTCCAGCGCCTGTTCGCCGGTGTCCGGCTGCGACACGATCAGATTGTCGGTATCGACGCCCAGGCGCTTGGCATAGACCGGATCCAGCGCATGCTCGGCATCGACAAATGCCGCCGTGCCACCGGCCTTCTGTGCTTCGGCAATGACATGCAGCGCCAGCGTGGTCTTGCCGCTCGATTCCGGGCCATAGATTTCCACCACCCGGCCGCGCGGCACGCCGCCGACGCCAAGCGCGATGTCCAGCCCCAGCGACCCGGTTGGAATCGCTTCGATTTCCAACGCTTCGCGCTGACCAAGCTTCATCGCGGAGCCTTTGCCAAAGGCCCGGTCTATCTGCTGAAGCGCGGCTTCAAGCGCCTTTTCCTTGTCCATCGAAACTCCATACACCGTTCGGACGAACGGGCCAGCAATCCTGTTGTCGGAAGTGTAGCGGTGAGGCAGCACCGGCGCAACCCGGAGGGTGACTCCTGTACCGGATTTGTTCCAATTCGACAAGGAAATTTCCAGGCAAATTGCTAGGCGATCAATTCACTGATCCGCGCCGCCAGCATTTTCAGCGTGAAGGGTTTGGACAGAAAGGCAACGCCCAGCCCCGGCAACGCCGCGCGCGCGGCTTCGCCCAGAAAACCGGCCATCAGCAGCACTGGCAGATCCGGGTGGATCCGGCGCACCCGCCGGGTCAGCTCCAGCCCGTCGATCCCCGGCAGGCCGATCTCGGCCAGCATCAGCGCCGGCCGATCGCTCGGCATCCGCGCCAGCGCGGCTTCGCCATTGGCCGCCTGCCAGACCCGATAGCCCAGCCGCTCCAGCCCGCGCGCGGTGGCCATGCGCTGCATGGGGTCGTCATCAACGAGCGCAATGACCGGCACCTCCGGCGGGGCCTCGCGCCTGTCCGGCAGCCGTTCAGCCGGCGCTTCCGGCAGATAGATGGTAAAGCGCGCGCCGCCCAGCGGCGACCGATCATAAAGCAGGAAGCCGCCCGACTGCTTGACGAGGCCAAAAGCCATCGCCAGCCCCAGCCCCTGACTGTCGCGCCGGGTGGTGAAATAGGGGTCGAAGATCCGCGCCAGATGCGCGGCCCGGACCCCCGGACCATTGTCTTCGACGCGCAATGCTGCATAGGGCACGGCCGGCATGAAGGCGCGCCCCTGTTCCGGCCGCAGCCCCGGCGGCACCCGGGCGGTGGAAATGCGGATGCGGCCCTGCCGGCCAACGGCATCGCGCGCATTCATCACCAGATTGACGACCGCCCGCTCCAGCGCCGCCGGATCGATGCGCACCAGAACGTCCGGCCCGCGCTCGCGCAGCAGGCGCGCCCGCCCGACCACCAATGTGTCGAGAAGGCCGGCAAAGCCATCCAGCAGCGCATCCAGCCCGGCGGTCACCGGCACCAGCGTGTCCTGACGCGAAAATGCCAGAATCTTGCGAATGAGGTTGCTCGCACGCGTGGCCTGGTCGACGATGGCGCCCAGATCCTGTCGCGTTTCCGCAGCATTGCTGGCGTCGTTTGCATCGCCCAGCCGCAACTGCAGCAGTTCCGCAGTGGCGACGATTCCGCCCAGCATGCTATTCAGATCCTGCGCCAGCCCGGCCGCCAATGTGCCCACGCCTTGAATCCGCACGGGTTCCGCGGGCAGGGCAGTTTCCACGGGCCGGGCATTTTCCGCCGGCAGACCATGGCCAGCCGGCGCCTCACGCGCGCCCTGCATCCGCGCCCGCATCTCGGCGTTCATGCTTCACGCTGCCCCGGCGCGCCGTCCAGCCATTGCCGTATTGGAAATTGCCTTTGCACTTTCTCGATCCCGACCCAGATTGACGAAAAAGACTTCGTCAATCGATGGAACGGCCGGAATGGATCGATGTTAAGCCGGAAAGGACGCTTGTCTCAGCCGCGTTCGCGCAACAGTCGCGCCTGCTGGCGCTTCCAGTCCTTGTCCTTTTCATGCTGGCGCTTGTCGTGCAGCTTGCGCCCCTTGGCCAACGCCAGTTCGACCTTGGCCTTGCCGCGGCTGTTGAAATATACCGACACCGGCACCAACGTCATGCCCTGCCGCGCAACGGCGCCATGCAGGCGGGAAATCTCGCGCGCGGTCAGCAGTAATTTGCGCGGCCGGCGCGGTTCATGGTTGAAGCGGTTGCCATGGCTCCATTCGGGAATATTGGCATTCACCAGCCAGACTTCGCCATTGCGGATTTCGGCATAGGCTTCGGCAATGCTGCCTTCGCCGCTGCGCAGGCCTTTGACTTCGGTGCCGGTCAGCACGATGCCGGCGCTATAGATATCCTCAAAGGCATATTCATAGCGCGCGCGCCGGTTTTCAGCGACAGTCTTGACCTTGTCTGCAGGTGGACGCGGGCGAGCCAAGACGCGAAATCCCGCCGCTCAGACCTGAATGCCGGCATGGGCAAGCGCTGCATCCACCGCCGCCTTCGACTGTTCCGAAGGCTCGACCACCGGCAGCCGGGTGGTGATCGCACAGCGACCCAGCTTTGCCAGCGCATATTTGGTCGGCCCCGGCGACGCATCGGTGAACAAGGCGCGGTGCAATGGATAGAGCCTATCCTGCAACGCCAGTGCAGTCCGGAAGTCGCCGGCAAGGCAGGCGTTCACCAGCTGCGCATTGAGGTCGGGCGCGACATTGGCCGTCACCGAAATGCCACCACAGCCGCCATGGGCGATCACCCCCAGGGTCATGTAATCATTGCCGGAAAAGATCCGGAACGACGGGCCGCACAAATGCCGGATTTCCGACACCCGGTCGATATCGCCGGTCGATTCCTTGCAGCCGATGATCTTCGGATGGGCGGCCAGTTCCGCCATGGTCGCGGTAGTCATGTCGATGCCGGTGCGGCCGGGGATATTGTAGATGAGGATCGGCAATGGCCCATGGTCGGCCAGATGGCGGAAATGCGCCAGCAGGCCGCGCTGTCCGGGCTTGTTGTAATAGGGGCAGACCACCAGCGCGACATCGGCACCGGCACGCGCGGCGCTTTCGATATGTTCCAGCGCAACCGCCGTGTTGTTGGAACCACAGCCCGCCAGCACCGGCACCCGGCCGCGCGCCGCCTGCACCGCCAGTTCGACGACATGGTTATGCTCGGCAATGGTCAGCGTCGTGGATTCACCCGTGGTGCCACAAGGCAACAGCCCGGCGGAGCCGCTGTCGATCTGCCAGTCGATCAGCGCCCGGAATACGTCCTCATCCACATGCCCGTCCCGAAATGGAGTCACAAGTGCTGGAATTGAACCGGAAATTTCCACCATGGCATGATCCTTCGGGCGTTGACAGTCCCGATCCTGCAAACGCCGGCCGGCGTTTCCGTTGAAACGCCTCGCGGCGTGGCTGAAAAATGCAGCCGGCGCGGATGGCCTTGGCCGGGCTGCCGCATTGCAGTAGAACCTTCGCCATGTTGACGCAATATGGACGACCGCTGTCTCTGGCCGTCGCTTCGCTCGCCTTTACCCTGACCATGATCCCGGCGGCCGTTCCGGCGGTTGCGCAATCGGCGACGGCCACGACTGCATCCGACAGCGCTGCCCGTAACTGGCTGCAACGACAGCTGGCGGCCTATGATGGCGGCAGCACGGCGGCGCCCGTGGGTGCGCCCGACATGCTGACGGCGGCGCTCGCCAGCTGGGACTGGCTGCGGCGCGTGCCACGCACCGGCGCCGAGCCTCCCTTGGCGGCACAGGCCGAATTCCTGCGCAACCATGCCGACTGGCCAGCGGCGCGCGCGATTCGAATCCGCGCCGAAGCGCAGGCCAGCGACCCGAAGAAAAGCTCGGACAGCGATGCGCGCGCTTTCTTCCAGCAGATTGCGCCGCAATCGGCCACGGGGCTGGCCCGTTTCGCAATGCTGTCCACGGGTGCTGCTGCCGACCGGCTGGCGCATGCCGCCTGGGCCGCCGGACCGGGCCTGTCGGAAGAGCAGGAAGCCGATCTGCTGGGGCGGTTTGGTGCTGGATTCACCGCTGCGGAAAACGCAGCGCATATCGATTCGCTGATCTGGGTCGGTCAGGTCACGGCCGCCAGACGGCTGCTGAACTGGATCGAGGGAGACGCCCGGCGGCTGGCGGAAGCGCGCATCGCGCTGCGCACCAACGCCGCCAATGCCGATGCGCTGTATAATGCGCTGTCGGCGCAGGCCCGCAATGGGGCTGGCGTCACCTATGACCGCGCCGTCTGGCTCGAACGGCAGGGCCGGCTTGCCGACGCCGAAGCATTGCTGGCGGCTGGCAATACCACGGCCGGCGCAACGGCGCCGCTCACCTGGCTGCGCAAACGTCTGGCCATGGGGCGCGCGGCCATGCGCCGGGGCGACCATCAGACCGCCTATCGAATCCTCGCCAACCACAATGCCTATGTGAAAGGCACCGATCTCACGGCGCTGCCTTTGTCCGAACGGGTCGCCCTGTCCGACAGCGAGTGGCTGGCCGGCTGGATCGCCTTGCGCAAGCTGTCGAATTTCAATGCCGCACAGACGCGCTTTGCGGAATTCAACAAATCCGTGCTCAGCCCGATCAGCCGCAGCCGTGGCGATTACTGGCTCGGGCGCGCCGAGCAGGCACGCGGCGACAAGACGGCGGCACAGACAGCCTTCCAGCGTGCCGCGCGCTTCAGCGATTATTATTATGGCCAGCTCGCCGCCGAGGAACTGGGCCGCGCCCCCACCCTGCCGATGGTGCCGCGCAGCCGGATCAGCGCACAGGATCAGGCCCGCTTTGAAGCGAAGCCATTGGTGGCAGCGCTGAAACTGCTGGCCGGTCTGAACGATGATGCGCGTACGGCGCTGTTCGTGCGCGCCGTTGCCTCCGCGGTCGAAACTCCGACCGAAGCACTGGCGGCGGCCGAGCTCAGCAAACGGCTGCGCCGCCCGGACCTCGGGGTGTGGACCTGGAAGGAAGGGCGCGGCCGGGGTGATGTCTCAACCTTTGCCACCGCCTATCCGGAATTGCCGGATACCGCCGCCATTCCCACCGGTGACTGGATCATCGCCCATGCCATTGCCCGCCAGGAATCGAGCTTCAATCAGACGGCAGTGTCGCCCGCCGGCGCGCGCGGGCTGATGCAGTTGATGCCGGCCACTGCCCGCGACGTCGCCGGCCGGCTTGGTCTTGGCTATTCGCAGGTGCGGCTGACTTCGGACCCAATTTATAATATCCAGCTGGGCAGCTGGTATATCAACCGCCGCCGCGATGATTTCCAGAACGCCATGCTGGCCATCGCCGCCTATAATGCGGGCGCCGGCAATGTGCGCAAATGGCTGAACGCCTATGGCGACCCGCGCCGGCCCGATGTCGACGCCATCGACTGGGTGGAAATGATTCCGTTCGAGGAAACCCGCAATTACGTGCAGCGGGTGATCGAAAATGCAGTCGTCTACAGCCTGATCCATCCCGACCGTGCAGGCGCAATCCCCAAGGCGTCGAACTGGCTGCGCCGTGGATAGCCCGCATGGATAACCGCAGCGACCCGATCACGCCGCAGGGCATGGCCACCCTGCGCGCGCGCCACGACCAGTTGTTCCGGGTGGAACGCCCGGCCATGGTCGAAACCGTGTCCTGGGCGGCGGGCAATGGCGACCGTTCGGAAAATGGCGATTACATCTATGGCCGCAAGCGGCTGCGCGAAATCGACCGCGAACTGGCGCATCTGGCCCGGCGCATGGCGAAATTGCAGGTCATCGACCCTGCCGCCCAGCCGGATCGTTCGCGGGTGTTTTTCGGCGCCACCGTCACGGTGGTGGATGAACAAGGCCGCGAACAGGTGCTGACTTTGCTGGGGCGCGACGAAACCGATGGCAAACGCAATTGCATCGCCTGGGATCACAGCCCTGTCGCCAAGGCGCTGAAAGGCGCGCGCGTGGGCGATGAACGCGTCGTCACCGTGCCTTCGGGCGAACGCTATCTGGAAGTTCTGGCAATCCGTTATCCGGACTGACCGGCTATTTGGGAAATGCAGTCTGTTTCAGGCCGCTTCCTCGCGGCTTTTCTCTGCCCGCAGCTTCTCCAGCTTCTTCAACAGCATGTTGCGTTTCAGCCGTGACAGATGGTCGATGAACAAAATGCCGTCCAGATGGTCGATTTCATGCTGCAGGCAAGTGGCGAGCAGCCCGTCCAGTTCCTGTTCATGCCGATCGCCCTGTTCATCCAGCCAGCGCGCGCGGATGCGCGCCGGCCGTTCAACCTCGGCATATTGTTCCGGCACCGACAGGCAGCCTTCATTGAACACGCCCAGTTCTTCGGATGCTTGCAGAATTTCCGGATTGATGAACACGCGCGGATTGGGCGTGCCATTGCCCTCGGCATCGTCCGGTCCGTCGCCCAGATCCATCACCAGCAAGCGGATCGGATGATCCACCTGCGCCGCCGCCAGACCGATTCCGGGGGCGGCATACATGGTTTCGAACATATCGGCGACCAGCGCGCGAATTGCGTCCGTCACTTCGGCGACTGGTTCGGACACACGCTTCAGCCGCGCATCCGGCGCTTCCAGAATGGGGAGTATGGCCATGGCTGTTAGCTAGGCAAGGCCGGCCAGCGGATCAAGAGCCATCCGCAGCTTCGACCGGCCGGCGCAGGCGCAATGCCTGCATCAATGTGCCTTCATCGAGATAATCCAGTTCGCCGCCAACCGGCACGCCATGGGCGAGACCCGTGACCCGCACATCGAGGTCGCGCAGGGCTTCAGCGACGACATGCGCCGTGGTTTGTCCTTCCAGCGTTGCGTTCATCGCCAGCACCACTTCGCGGATGCGGCGGTCGCTGGCCAGGCGCTGGCGCAATTGCGCAATACGCAGATCCTGCGGCCCGATTCCATCGAGGGCCGACAGCATGCCACCCAGCACATGATAGGTGCCGGAAAACACCCGGCCTTTTTCCAGCGCCCAGAGGTCGCCGATATCCGCCACCACGCAGATGATGGCCGGATCACGCCGGGCATCGGCACAGATATGGCAGGGATCGCAGACATCGAGATTGCCGCAGATGCGACATTCGCCGAGAGCATCGGCGACCTTCTCCAGCATCGCCGCCAGCGGCCGCAGCAAAGTCTCCCGATTCTTCAGGAGCCGCAGCACGACGCGCCGGGCCGAACGCGGCCCCAGTCCGGGAAGCCGCGCCACCAGCGCCGTCAATTGTTGCAATCTGTCGTCCACAGCAGCCTTTTTCGCAGCCTTTTATCCAAGTGCAAACTCCGCTAGCACATCTGCCATGCGCCTGGCCTTCATGGGAACCCCGGATTTTGCCGTAACCGCGCTCGCTGCGCTGCACGCGGCGGGGCACGATATCGCCGCCGTCTATACCCAGCCGCCGCGCCGCGCCAATCGCGGCCGCACCACGCCGTCACCGGTGCATGTCCGGGCGCAGGAGCTCGGTATCCCGGTCCACACGCCGGAACATCTGCGCGCGCCCGAAGTGCAGCAGCAATTTCGCGCGCTCGACCTCGATGTGGCGGTCGTCGCGGCTTATGGATTGCTGCTGCCGCAGGCGATTCTGGATTCGCCGCACCATGGCTGTCTCAACATTCATGCCTCGCTGCTGCCGCGCTGGCGTGGTGCCGCACCGGTGCAACGCGCCATTCTGGCGGGTGACGCGGAAACCGGCGTGACCATCATGCAGATGGAGCGCGGCCTCGATACCGGCCCTATGCTGATGCGGGAATCGATCGCCATCCAGCGCCAGACCGCGAGCGAACTGACTGCGGAACTGGCCGATCTGGGCGCCCGCCTGCTGCTGCACACGCTCACCGATCTGCCCGCCATCGCCGCCATGCCGCAACCGGAGACCGGCGCCACCTATGCCCGGAAAATCGACAAGGCCGAGGCTGAAATCGACTGGCAGGCCCCCGCCATCCATATCGACCGGCTGGTGCGCGCCATGCAGCGAAGCCCCGGCGCCTGGTTTCTTTCCGCTGGTCAGCGCGTCAAGCTGATCGAGGCCGCGCACGCCAGCAACGAGACACCGGCGGCTGCCCCCGGCACACTGCTGGCGGCCGACACAGTTGCCACGGGCGATGGCGCGCTGCGGCTGGTGACGGTGCAACCGGCCGGCAAGAAGCCGATGCCGGCCAGCGACTGGCTGCGCGGTCGGCATCTGGCCATTGGCGGCAGCCTGCTGTGAGCCAGCGCTTCCGCTTGCTGGTGGAATATGACGGCCGCCCCTACATGGGCTGGCAAAGACAGGCGCATGGCCCATCGGTGCAGCAGGCGCTGGAACAGGCTATTCAGGCCGTGACGGGTGAAGATGTACTGGTGCAGGGTGCCGGGCGCACTGATTCCGGCGTGCATGCACTGGGCATGACGGCGCATGTCGACATCGAAAAACCGCTGAGCGCTTTCCGCCTGAGCGAAGCCGTCAATGCCCGGCTGCGGCTGGCCGGCGAGCCTGTCGCCCTACTCGCCGCCGAGATCGTGCCCGATGATTTTCACGCCCGCTTTTCCTGTATCGGCCGCAGCTATCAATATCGAATCGTCTGCCGGCGCGCGCCGCTCACCTGGGAACAGGGGCTGGCCTGGCAACGCG
>CAZIAA010000002.1:0-3805 GCA_964537365.1 uncultured Sandaracinobacter sp. | reverse complement strand
ATCGTCTGCCGGCGCGCGCCGCTCACCTGGGAACAGGGGCTGGCCTGGCAACGCGCGAAAATGCCGGATCTGACGGCCATGCGCGAGACTGCCGCCGCCCTCGTCGGGCGGCATGATTTTACGGCTTTTCGCAGCGCCCATTGTCAGGCGCTCTCGCCGGTGAGGACACTCGACCGGCTGGACATCCGACAACAACAGGACCGCTTCACCATCGAGGTATCAGCGCGATCCTTCCTGCACCATCAGGTCCGGTTTATGGTCGGTGCGCTCGTGCTCGTCGGTGATGGTTATTGCCGGCCGAAAGATGTGCAGGCGGTTCTGGAAAGCGGCGACCAGACCCGGATTCGCCTGAATGCGCCAGCGCATGGTCTATGGTTCCTGCAAGCCTGTTACCCGGAATCTGTCGGCCAGTTTTACAATTGCCGACAGTCATCTTGACCAAGCCATTGAACAGGAACAGAATAAAAACTGGCATGGTTCATGCTTGCATAGGCTCGCATGAAGTTAAAGGCCGGTTGCGAAATCTGGGGGCAGTTTTCCAATGCTGAATGCAAATCTCGATGCTGAACATAAATGATGTCTGAAAAGCCGGAATCCGGAAAGCCAAAAGCAGGAATTGCGAATATCCTGCTGATCTGGGCTATCGGATTGGCTCTGGGCGGCGCGGTCGGTGCGGCAACGGCGCTGCTTCTGATGCCGCATCATGGCGATGCAGCACTTCCTGCCCGCCACAGCCTGAACATTTCCGACTGATCCAATCAGGCCCGGGCCAGGATCGGGCGTGGCACCCCACCTTCCTGAACCCGGACCCCGGGAAATTCGGGCTCTGCAAACTGGGATTTGTGAACCGGGCCAGCATGCCGCGGCTGGCAACCGCGGCAAGGCCCGGCTGCATTTCTCTGAAAACACGCCATGCCATGCCATCCGGAGGTGCGCGATGCCTGTCTCCGTCCGGACCGGGATTTTCCCGCAAGCAGCCATTGATGCGGGCTGTTCTGCTCCTATATCGGCAATGGGCAAAGCAGGCGCGCAAGGCGTCTGAACTTGGAAAAAGATAATTCAATCAGGCGCCTGCCGGGATTCCGGTCGGGTGTCAGTGGACAGAGGACTGATAGACGCAATGGCAAAAGTGATCGGCATTGATCTCGGCACCACCAACAGCTGTGTGTCGGTGATGGAAGGTTCGACCCCCAAGGTCATCGAAAACTCCGAAGGCACGCGCACGACGCCGAGCCAGGTCGCATTCGCCAAGGATGGAGAGCGGCTGATCGGTCAGCCGGCCAAGCGCCAGGCGGTGACCAATCCGCAAAATACCATTTACGCCGTGAAGCGCCTGATCGGCCGCCGTTTCGACGATCCGATGACGCAAAAGGACAAGGAAGCCGTTCCGTTCCAGATCGTCGATGGCAATAACGGCGATGCCTGGGTACAGGCCGGCGGCAAGGATTACAGCCCGTCGCAGATTTCCGCCTTCATCCTGCAGAAAATGAAGGAAACCGCCGAATCCTATCTGGGTGAAACCGTGACGCAGGCGGTGATCACGGTCCCGGCCTATTTCAACGATGCCCAGCGTCAGGCCACCAAGGACGCCGGCAAGATCGCCGGCCTCGAAGTGCTGCGCATCATCAACGAGCCAACGGCAGCGGCGCTGGCCTATGGTCTCGACAAGAACACCACGGCCCACACCATCGCGGTCTATGACCTCGGCGGCGGCACCTTCGACGTGTCCATTCTGGAACTGGGCGATGGCGTGTTCGAAGTGAAGTCGACCTCCGGCGACACTTTCCTTGGCGGCGAGGATTTCGACGCCAAGCTGGTGGAATATCTGGCCGAGGGCTTCAAAAAGGCCGAAGGAATTGATCTCCGCAACGATCGTCTTGCCTTGCAGCGGCTGAAGGAAGCTGCGGAAAAGGCCAAGATCGAGCTGTCGTCGACCGCCACCACCGAAGTCAATCTGCCGTTCATCACCGCCGACGCCAATGGGCCGAAGCATCTGGTGCAGTCGATCTCGCGCTCCGACCTCGAAAATCTGGTCATCGACCTCATCGAGCGCACCCGCAAGCCCTGCATCGATGCCATGAACGAAGCCGGCGTCAAGGCGTCGGAAATCGACGAAGTTATCCTGGTCGGCGGCATGACCCGCATGCCGCGCGTGCGGGCCTTTGTGAAGGAATTGTTCGGCAAGGAGCCGCACACCGGTGTCAATCCGGACGAAGTGGTGGCCATGGGCGCCGCCATTCAGGCCGGCGTGCTGCAGGGCGACGTCAAGGATGTGCTGTTGCTGGATGTTACGCCCCTGAGCCTCGGCATCGAAACCCTGGGCGGCGTGTTTACCCGCATGATTGACCGCAACACCACCATTCCGACCAAGAAGTCGCAGACCTTCAGCACCGCCGACGACAATCAGTCGGCTGTCACCATCCGCGTCTTTCAGGGCGAACGCGAAATGGCGGCCGACAACAAGGTGCTGGGCAATTTCGACCTGGTCGGCATTCCGCCCGCCCCGCGCGGCGTGCCGCAGATCGAAGTCACCTTTGACATCGACGCCAATGGTATCGTGGCCGTGACCGCGAAGGACAAGGGCACCGGCAAGGAGCAGCAGATCCGCATCCAGCCCTCGGGCGGATTGTCGGAGGCGGAAATCGACAAGATGGTGAAGGAAGCGGAACAGTTCTCCGACGAGGACAAGAAGCGCCGGGCTGCGGCCGAAGCGCGCAACCAGGCCGAAGGTCTGGTGCACGCCACCGAACGCCAGCTGGCCGAACATGGCGACAAGGTCGATGCCGAAACGAAGACGGCGATTGAAACCGCAATTGCCGAAGTGAAGACTGCGCTGGAAGGCGAAGACGCCGACGCCATGCAGCAAAAGGCGCAGAATCTGGCGCAGGTGGCGATGAAGCTGGGCGAAGCGGTCTATGCCGCCGAGCAGGCGCAGGCCGGCGCGACTGCGGATGGCGCCGGTTCGGCCGATGCCGGCGGCGCCGAGGCCGCCGACGACGTGGTTGACGCCGACTTCACCGAAGTGGACGACAGCAACAAATAACAGGCAGGGGGCGGCAGGGGGCCAAACGCGGCCACCTGCCGCTCATGCCGTCATCGAGGGCTGTCCTGCATGACGACTGAAGCGGATTTTTATGAACTTCTGGAGGTTGCCCGCGACTGCGATGGCGGGACGCTGAAGCGCGCCTATCGCAAGGCGGCAATGCGCTGGCACCCGGACCGCAATCCCGGCGACAGCAAGGCCGAAGCGCAATTCAAGGCCATCAACGAAGCCTATGCCGTGCTGTCCGACCCGCAGAAGCGCGCCGCCTATGATCGTTACGGCATGGCCGGGGTGCGCGATAACGGTGGTGACGGCCATCCCTTTGGCGGCGGCAGCCCGTTTTCCGATATATTTTCGGATATCTTCGATCAGTTTATGGGTGGCAACCGGCAACGGCGGTCCGGGCCGCAGCGCGGCGCCGATGTGCGCTATGATCTCGAAATCAGTCTGGAAGATGCCTTTTACGGCAGCGAGGCCGAAGTCGAGATGGATGTCGCGGTCACCTGCACGCATTGCCTTGGCAGTGGCGGCAAGCCCGGTTCACGGCCGCAGACCTGCGGCACCTGCCATGGCCATGGTCAGGTGCGCATGCAGAATGGCATGTTCATCGTCGAGCGCACATGCCCGACCTGCCAGGGATCGGGCAGCGTCATTTCCGACCCTTGCGAACATTGCCATGGCGCCGGCCGCACCGACCAGCACAAGACCCTGCAAGTCAAGATTCCGAAGGGCGTCGACAATGGCACCCGCATTCGCCTGTCT
>CAZIAA010000001.1:4313-27057 GCA_964537365.1 uncultured Sandaracinobacter sp. | reverse complement strand
ACCGCTCCGCCGATGCAGTGCCACGGGCGCGCTGCCTCTATGGCCCGATCCCGGTGCAGTTGCAGGACCCGACCAGCTTTGCCAGCCGGCTGAAGGCATTGCTGGCGGTGCGCGATTCCTATTGCATCGCGCACAGCCAGCAGCTGGCGATTCCCGATGTCGAAGCGCCGGGGCTGCTGGTGATGGTGCATGAACTGCCGGATCGGCGCGGCCGACAGATCACGGCGCTGAATTTCGGCCGTGTGGCGGTCGATGAAGTGGTCACGCTGGACGTGCCGCGCAGCGGCCCGGTGGTTGATATCGTTGCCCGAACCGTCGAAGGCGAAATGGCCGCCGACGGGCGATTGCGCCTGCAACTGCAGCCATTGCAGGGGCGGGCGCTGTGCATTGCCTATCCGCTTCCAGCCTGAATTACAGGCTCAAACCATAACCGGCGCCGAAAATCAGACCATAGAGCAGTTGCGCGGCAATGGTCGTGGCGGGTGTGGCGTGGCCGTAATTCAGCCCGAACGGCCCCGGCGGCTCCAGCTTCGTCAGCGCTGCCGGGCCGTGATAGCGGCTGGCGACATTCGGATGCACATAGGGCAGCAGCGGCAGCACCACGACCACCAGAAACACGCCATGGAAAAACCCTGTGACGCTGCCGACCCACCAGGCGTGGGTGGCGGAATCCTGCAGCACCAGCGCATAAAAAAGCGCGAATACCCAGCCGCCCAGCACATAGGCGACATAGCCGATGATGACGGCAGGCGCCCGGCGCATGGTGAAGAAGGTGCCGACCAGAAACGGCAGGCTCATGCGCGAAAAGCCCAGCAGCCGCGAACCTTCGAGAATGGTTGCCATGGCCGCGGACGCAATCAGCCCCCACAGCGCAATTGCCGGCCAGGTCTCTGCAATATGCTGCCAATAGCTCATGCTTTTTCCTGCGGTGCAGCGCCCTGTTGCTGCCGGGCCAGTGCGGCGGCGGCGCGGATCATCCCGGCATGGGAAAAGGCCTGCGGAAAATTGCCCAGCATATGGCCGTTGTCGGGGTCGAGTTCCTCCGACATCAGGCCGAGATCATTGCCGCCCTGGTGCAGCAGTTCGGCGATGCGATCGTGCGCGGCATCGACATCGCCGCGCCGCGCCAGATAATCCGCGGCCCAGAAACCGCAGGCGGTAAAGGTGCCCTCGCGCGAGGGAAAACCGTCGATCCCTTCCGGATAGCGATAAATCTGCGCGCCCCGGCCCAGTTCGCGGTCGATCCGGTCGAAGGTGGCGACCATCAGCGGGTCATCGGCGGCGATGAGGCCAAGGCGCGGCAACAGCAGCAGCGACGCATCCATATAGTCGCGCCCATAGGCCCCGGTCAGCGTGTCCTGCTTCGGACTGCGTGCATGGGTGAGGATATTGGTGCGGATGGCGTCGCATTCGCGCCGGATGCGCCGGGCATTCAGCCGCAAATGCCCGGCTTCGGCCAGTTGCAGCGCGGAATCGAGCGCGGCCCAGCACATTGCCTTGGAATAGGTGTGGTGGCGCCGGCCGTTGCGCATTTCCCACATGCCATTGTCGGGCAGGGTCCAGCTTTTGCAGACGATGTTGACGAAGCCGCGCAGGCGCTGGCGCTGGGCAATGTCGAGCTGGCCGCCGGCCTGCACATAAAGCAGCGCGCAATCCGCGATCTCGCCATAGACATCGAGCTGCAATTGCCCCTGTGCGCCATTGCCGGTGCGCACCGGCGCCGAACCGCACCAGCCCTCCAGCGCGTGGCGGCTGCGTTCGGGCACGAAGGTATGGCCGAACACGTCATAGAGCACATCGAGGCGCGGCGCCGTCAATCGCGTGGCATGGATCAGCCAGCGGAAGAATGCTTCGCCTTCGCGCGGATAGCCGAGGTCGAGAAAGCTGCTGAGGATGAAAGTGGCGTCGCGCAGCCAGCAATAGCGGTAATCCCAGTTGCGATTGCCGCCCACGGCTTCGGGCAGGCTGGTGGTGGGTGCCGCCAGCACTGCGCCGGACTGGCTGAAGGTCAGCAGCCTGAGCGTGATCAGGCTGCGCACCACGGCCTCGGCGAAGGGACCATCATAGCTGCAATGCGCGCAGAATTGCCGCCACCAGCTCCGTGTTGCGTCCAATTCGGCCCGGCAACCCGACAGCGGCATCAGCACGCCGATATCCTGCCGACAGAACGACAGGGCAAGGGCATGGCGGGCGCCGGCCTGCAGCCGGATGCGCCGCCCGATCGTGCCATGCGCCACCCGCGCCAGTGGCAGATCACTGTGCAGCGCCAGGAAATCCCGGCCGCTGTTGCAGGTCCATAATGTGGGGCTGCGCTGACGCATGGCGGGCAGCTTCTCGCCGAAATGCGGGCGCGGGGTGAAGCGGATGGCAAGCTCGGGTGCGCCGGACAAGACTTCGACCAGCCGGATCAGGCGGCGGGCGGCCGCCACATCATGCTGATGCCCATCGGCCGGGACGGGCATGAAATCGGTGACGCGCAGCACGCCGTCGGCGGTTTCGAACACAGTTTCCAGCACCGGGGAATTGGGCAGATAGCGTCGGGTGATGCGCCGGGCGTTGATCGCACCCAGCAGGAAGGATCCGCCGCGTTCGCGGTCGAGCAGTTCGGCAAACAGCGATTCATCATGCATGTCGGGCAGGCACAGCCAGTCGATGCCACCATCACGGGCCACCAGTGCTGCCGCGTGGGTGTCACCAATCAACGCATATTCCGCAATCGGCAAATAGCGTTGGGGCCGATCCGGGAAGATGACCGCCGGATCGTCGGCAGCAGCTTGCGGCAGGCCAGAACTCTGGAGATGGCTCTGGTTCATTTGTGCAAAGCAACGCCGCAGCCGCCCGATTGGTTCCATGCCGCCCGCTGCGAAAATCTATCCGGCATCGCGGGAACCCGAGCGCGGCGCCCCGGGTTCGGATCCTGATCGGCAGAGACCTGCCGTCGTAGGAGAATCCACCATGCCAGCGAAATCACGCGCGCAGCAAAAGGCCGCGGGTGCCGCACTTGCCGCCAAACGTGGCGAAACCCCCAAATCCCGGTTGAAGGGCGCATCCCGGGAAATGGTCGATTCCATGTCCGAAAAACAGCTGAAGGAACTGGCGTCGACCAGCCGCAAGGGCAAGCCCGAACATGTGCCGAAAAAGAAGTGAAACGGCGGCTTCCGGCTTCCCATCCGCCTTGTGCTGAATGGACGCATTTTTGCGTCGGGCTGCGCCAGAGTCTGGCCCGGTTTCCGGAACCGGCGCCCCGGCCCGGCGGTTGTCCGACACAGAAGCCAAGATGGAGATTATCATGAAGATTTGGACGATAGGCATGATCGCACTGGCCGCACCCACAGTGGCGTTGGCGCAACCGGCGATGACCGGCCCTGCCGGCGCTGACAACGCCGCCGCGGCGCGAGATGGCAACACCGCCATGACTCCGGCCGACCGCAAAGCCGAAAGCAAGGCACGCGATGCCTTGCTGAAGAAAGGCTATACCGATGTGCAGAATCTGACACGCGAAGGCACGGACTGGACTGGACAGGCCACATTTGATGGCAAGACGGTGGATGTCCGCGTTTCGGACGATGGCGTCGTGCGGCAGGGTCCGGGTGCTGCCGGCCCGATGCGCTGAGCAGCGCGTGGCGAGAGCGCCGCATCAAGGGATGCGAAGCTCTCGCCGTTTTTTTACCAGGACAAGGAAGGGCAGTTCGCATGCCTGACAACAGGAACATGTATGAAAGCAATGAAACAGCCGACCTGATTTATGCCAGCAAGGTTGAGGGCACGGCTGTTTACGATCTCGTTGGCGATCATGTCGGCAGCATTGATGATATCGTGCTCACCAAGCGCAGTGGCGAAGTGGCCTATGCCGTGGTCAGTTTCGGCGGCTTTCTCGGCATCGGTGAAAAATATCATCCGCTGCCGTGGGCGGTGCTGGACTATGACGTCGGCCTGGGCGGGTATCGCGTTGCCACCGCCGGCGAAACATTCCGCGCGGCGCCCAGTTTCAGCCGGAATGAATTGATTCACAGCGGCTGGCGCCAGCAGACCGATGATTATTATGCCAGCGCTGAATCACGCCAATGGGTCGCGGATCGGCGCTGGCGTCCGGCCGGCGGGGAATCCGCAACGACGACGCGGGCCGCCGGAAGCGATGGCAAGGGCAAGATCGGCAAGATCGGCGCCACGCAGGCGGAAGTGAACCCCGGCAGTGGCGTGCGCATGGCGGAAGGTTTGCGCGGCGACGATGGCAGCAGCGCCACCCCTGGCACGCGCGATCCGTTGCGGCGCGACCCGCTGTGAGTGAATGATGCCGTGGTCGAGCCATTCAGCGTCAGCTTTCCACCCGGAGGGCCAGGGAAATTGCACCCATCATGAAACAATCTGTCGCTTGCATGGTTAATGGGTTGACTGGTCTCGGGCTGGGTCCGCTCTCAGCTCTGTTCCCCCCCCCTCGCCTGAGGGCGGACACCTCCCGGGGCATTCGTGGGCGCCCGTCACTGGTCTCAATCCACATGGGGAGAGACCGGTGGCGGGTCGCTTGCGGGAAAACTCTCATCCAGACGCTCATCCAGTTTCGAATGAATCCCGCGTGCGACCTTGGGGTCCGGATTGGCCGTCTGCCCGGATGCCGCCAATGTCGCATCGATCATGCGCGCCCACAGGCGGGCGTCGCCGGCGGCAGAAATGGCGGAATCCGCTTCCCGCAAGGCCTGCAGAATGGCAATGGCCTTCTGGGTATTGCTGTCTGCGGCGCTTTCGTCGCCGGCTGGATTCTGGCCGGGCGGGACGGAAAGGCCAGTGATGCCCTGCCATTGCCTCAGCAAGCGAGCAATGCGTTCGACGGCGAGCGGTTGGGTGGAATCAGTCATGGCTGTTCCTTTTTGACTGTCTGATGATCGGGTTGGAAGCTGCAGGGTCGGCGGCGGCGGGGTCGTCGCTTCAAAAAAGCCCGGCGCCGCTGGCTGCCGTGCGCGGCGCCGTTGCCATGGCCCGGCGCATGACTCGGGCGATGACGGCGGCGGCATCGGCGGTGGAAAATTTGCACGGGCTGGCGGATCGTGTCAGCGCCTCGCGGGCGCGCGATACGCGGCTTTTCATGGTACCTTTCGGGCAATGCTCCAGCTGCGCGGCTTCCTCATAGGAACAGCCGCCAACGCCGACCAGAATGAGCGCATTGCGCTGATATTCCGGCAGGGCGCAAATCCGGGCCAGAGTCTCGTCCAGCATGATGCTTGGTTCCTGTTCCGGTGTCGTGTGCCGGCTGTCCTGCAGCCATTCCTGCCAGGGCGCGAAGCGCTTGTCCTTGTGCCACTGCGTGTGGTGGCAGTTGCGCAGGATAGTGAAGGTCCAGGCCCGCATATTGGTGCCAGGTTTGAAGCGGTCCTGATGCTGCAGGGCGCGGGCCATGGTTTCCTGCACCAGATCATCGGCGCCAGCGCGGTCGCCGGCCAGACTGCGGGCGTATCGGTCCAGTTCCGGCTGCAATGCAATCAACTCGATTTCAAAACCATTTTGGCGCAACATGGGTTAACCTCCGTTCACCCTCGCTCTGGTCTGAACAACGACATGGCTGGATTGTTTCCTGGTCGTTGCACAGACAGGCGCCGGGGGGCGGCAACCCGTGTCGAAAGGCGGCTGAGAAGCTCGGGCGGGATCGGTTCGCCCCGGTTGCGGGTGCTTTCAGGCCCGCCCCGTTATGGCGCTGGCTGCGGCTCCGCTGGTGTCGGCGTGGCCGATGTGGGTGGTGCCTGTTGTGCCGGTCCGCCTTCCCGGTGAATTTCACGCTGCGGTAGGTCGCGGAACCATTTGTTGGGCGAATCCGTGAAAACGCCCGCGCCGCCCAGCAGGGAAAGAATGAACAGGAATCCCACCACCGCCACCATTAGAATCACGAGTGTCCACCCGATGCGGCGGTTGCGGCTTTCCCGCGTCGATGGTTCGTCCTGCATATCCATATGTTCCGGCCTTTTTGGCAATACCTCCAGTGCAACAACAGGCCAGGGCTGCATTGGTTCCAGCCGGATTTGCGCGTGGCCAGCGACCGTGATCAGGGCCTGATGCTGAATGCGCCGGAATCATCGGCACTGCCCGCCGCGTCGCGTGTCGTTGCCGATTCCATGCCGAGGGGCATGACGATGGTGCAGTGCAGCCCGGCGAGGGCATATTCCATCCGGACTTCGCCTCCCAGTTCCGCCGTAACCGCGCGCTCGATCATGCGCGAACCAAAGCCGCGGTGGCTTGGCGGTTCCACCCGCGGGCCATCATGTTCCTGCCATTCCAGCACCAGCTGCCGCCGGCCCTGATCCGCGACAAGTCGCCAGTTGATGGTGACATGGCCGTTCGGTTGCGACAGGGCACCATATTTTGCTGCATTGGTGCACAGTTCATGCACAGCCATGGATATGCTGAGGATGGCACCCGGCGCCAGTCGGATTTCGGGCGTATCCGGGGCCGATCGAACCCGAAATCGCCCGCTGTTGTTGCGATAGGGCCGGATCGAGTCGGCGATGGTTTCGGACAGGTTTGCGCCCTGCCAGCTTTCCCGGGTCAGCAGATCATGCGCCTGCGCCAGATTGAGCAGGCGCGCACTGAATTTGTCGCGGGCGTCGCGCAGCGATGTGGCATGGTCCAGGGTTTGTGCCGCAATCGCCTGCACCACGGCCATGGTGTTCTTCACCCGGTGGTTCAGTTCCCGCATCAGGCTGCGGCGGTTCTCTTCGCTGGCCAAAGTATGGGTCAGGTCGCGGGCGATGCTGGAAATGCCGGTAATTTCGCCAGCGGCATTGTGCACGGGTGAAATCGTCAGCGACAACCAGATGAGGCTGCCGTCCTTGCGTTGGCGCTGGGTGCGCAGATGCGGGATATGCTGTCCGGTCCGCACCCGACGCAGGAAGTCCGCTTCTTCCTGGCGGCGATCATCCGGCACGATGGCCATGATCGATTTGCCGACGATTTCCGCCGCTTCATAGCCGAGCAACCGCTGGGCGCCGTCGTTCCAGCTGGTGATGATGCCGTCGGGCGATTTGCTGAGAATGGCATCATCCGAGGATTTGACGATGGCGACCAGCTGCCGGGCCACGGCTTCGGCCTGTTTGCGTTCGCTGATGTCGATCAGCATGTTGACAGCACCTGTGACATTGCCATCGGCATCATGCAGCGGAGTCGGATAGGACAGATACGGCACGCGTTTGCCATCCGCCCGTTCGGCAATGATTTCCGCGCCGTGAATGGCGCGGTTTTCGCGAACGGCGATGGCCATCGGGCTTTGATCGAGCGACAGCGGTGCGCCATCCCGGTGGTACAGACGCACTGCCCCGCCCCAGAGGTCCTTTTCCGCATCCGGCGTGCGCCCCCAGAATTTGATTGCAGCCGGGTTGCAGAATGTGATCCGGCCCCGGGCGTCGGTGGTATAAACCGCGCCTGGCAAGGCCGCCATCAGCTCGCGCAGATGCTGTTCACTGTGGCGCTGGCCGGCTTCACTGGCGCGCTTCTGGGTGATGTCGGTGAAGGTGATGGCGACCCCGTCGATGCCGCCGCCGCCGGTGCGATAGGGCAGGATGCGGCGCAGATACCACTGCCCGCCGGCGCCGGGAATTTCCGCATCCATGGCCGAAATGCACTCCAGCACGGTGCGGGCGTCGCGCACCAGTTCATCATTGTCGAACTTATGCGCGAAATGCTCGATCGACTGGCCGATAGCGCTGTCGGTAAAGTCGAACAGCCGGCTGAATGCCGGGGAGAACCATTTGATTGCAAGCTGATGGTCCAGGAACAAGGCGGGGATATCCGAACCGGCGAGCAGATTGTTGAAGTGGTCAGCGGTGCATTCCAGTTCGGCGATTCTGGCGCGAACGGCCCTCAGCTCGTCTTGCAGATCGGCTGCATCGGCAGCCATGGCGGTCGGGAAATGGCCGGGGCGCGGTTCATCTGGGGATGATATCATGGCTGCATTTCCTCCCGGGGGAAACCTGCCGGCCGGCGTGGGATCGGTTGCAAGGGGCGCCGAACCGGAATCCATATCTGCGCCCCCCGGGATGCGGATGGCAAGGTTCGTGCCCGTGCAGTTTTCGGAATTCATGCGCTTTGCGCGGTGGGGCGCCGCTTTTGCGGAACGCTCCGGCGCGTTCCGGCTACCCACCCGGCGCGCCGGCAATGCCATTGCCCGTCAGCAGGCTGTTGGCGACAGGCTGGTTTCCCGTTGCAACAGCGCCTGACCGACCGTTGCATAAATGGCATTGGCGTCGAACGGCTTGGAGACGAGATAAACCGGTTCCGGCCTTGTCCCCGTCAACAGCCGTTCCGGATAGGCGGTCACGAACACCACCGGCACCGGGAAGGCCGCGCCGATTTCGGCCACGGCCTCGATTCCCGAGGAACCGTCCGCCAGTTGAATGTCCGACAGCACCAGATCGGGCGGCGATGATTGCGCCAGCCGGACGGCCGCGTCGTGCGTGGCGGCGATCCCCGTCACACGGTGGCCCATGTCTGTCACCAGCTGTTCCAGATGCATGGCAATGATCGGTTCGTCCTCGATGATCAGCACATCCGACTGGATGGCGCGGGCAATGGCCGCCTTGGTGCGGGCTATGGCGTCTTCCGTTTCGCTTTCGGAAATGCCGAGAATGGCGCTGGTTTCGGCATTGGAAAAGCCTTCCACCGCCGTCAGCAACAGGGCTTCACGCCCGATCGGCGGCAAATCCGTCAGCGGCGCATGATTGTCCTGGACGCTATCCCGGTGCGGATTCCAGAAGCGGTGAAATACCATGAACAGCAACAGCTTGGCGGGCAGATGAAGATCCGGATTCAGGTCGGAATCAAGGGTTGCCTCCAGCGCGGCGCGCACGAAGGCGTCGCCTCGTGTCTGTGATCCGGCCAATACGCGCGCATAACGTCTGAGATACGGCAATTGTGGCGCCAGATATCCCTGTGCCCGCTGATCCGATGGCATTCTGTTCCCTCCGCTGCAAACCACAGTTGATGCATATTAACGCAGGCGCGCGGAATTTGTTCCCGCCGGCGGGAACAAATATCCCATTCCACAGTTAGGGATGGCAGGGTGGAAATGTGAATAATAAATCCGAACAATAGAATATGCGGGGCCAAATATGCCGAATATGCCACAGAGTATCGAGGGGGCAAAATATTCCGATCATGATGCGATGGAAGACATGGAACCTGGAGGGCTGATTGCAGCCGATGCGGTTTCGCTGGCGCTGAAGCAGCTTTGGGCGGACGCCGAAGCCGAAGCCGTGCCGGAGGATTTCGCCCAATTGCTGCATCGGCTGGAAATTGCCGCCGGGGCAGCGGATGGCGCGGAGGCGGCTGGCTGAATGACGGGGGAAAGTGACCGGACTGCCAGCTTTCGCGCCGAATTGACGGCGATCATTCCCAGTTTGCGTGCCTTTTCCTATGCGCTGGTCGGCAGGGATCGCGACATGGCCGATGATATGGCGCAAACGGCCCTCACCAAAGCCTGGGCGGCGCGCGACAGCTATGCCCCGGGCACGAATTTCAAGGCGTGGATCTTTCGCATCCTGCGCAATCATTACTACACGACGTCGCACAGGGAACGGCGGTTCGTGGCAATGGACCCGCGGTCTGCCAATGGCTTTCTGGTGCAGCCGCCGACCCAGGGCGCCGACCGCGGCGTCCGCGATATCGAGCGCGGGCTTGCCAGCCTGCCGGCGCCGCAGCGCGAAGTGCTGATGTTGCTGGCATCCGGGCTGCAATGGGAAGAAATCGCCGCCATCGTTGGCAGCCCGATCGGCACCATCAAGAGTCGGATCACGCGCGGCCGGGCGGCGCTGCGCGCCTATCTGGACGGGCCGCCGGCCGCAGCCGATGCAATCCGGCCGGCGGGGCCCCAGAGGCAGGCACGGTCGCGGATTCCGGCCCATGCCGCACAGTCAGCGGAGCCCGGCGCAATTGAGACCGGAAGGGGCAAATTGCAGACGAAAACATCATAGCTTATGCATGGAAAAAAATAATATTCATCTCTTTGTAATATTTCTCGAATATAATTTTGGAATTATACCATATTATAAAAATGTGATTATATCGTATTGAAATTAGAAGGAGAATTATTATGAATAAGGATAGAATTAAAGGACAATGGAAGCAGATTTCCGGAAAAATCAAGGCTCAATGGGGAAAATTGACAGATGATGATTTGACAATTGCCGAAGGCAATGCCGAATATCTCGCTGGCAAGGTGCAGGAGCGCTACGGAATCGGCAAGGAAGAAGCGAAAAAGCAGGTGGATGACTTCACCAGCAAGCTATGATATGTTGATCGAGGGATAGAATATTTTACATACGCAGTACCTGTCAAAGCAGATGCCGCGTGTGGGAGGAGGATTTATGCTTTACTACGCCGTTGTCTTTTTGATCATTGCCCTCATTGCCGGGGCGTTTGGATTCTTCGGCGTGGCCGGCATGGCTGCCAGCATCGCCAAGATCCTGTTTGTGATCTTCCTGGTGCTGTTCGTGCTCTCGCTGATTTTTGGCCGCCGGGCAGTCTGACTGCGCGCGAACGCAACTGACGCGCATCATGTGAAGTAACAAAAGGGCCAGGCCCTTTCGCTGCGGCCGGACCGACGTCCGGTCGCGGTTTTGTTGTGCCCTGAACGTCGGCGCACAAGCTCTGCCAGGGGCAGATGCCTTGGCAACGGAACATTCCGGCGGCTGCCCTGTTCATCTTCTGTATGGGCATTAACGCTATAGTGGCACGGACTGCTGGATCACGGATCCCTGCCATCCCGGCGCCTTCACGCCCAGTGGCCGGAGGTTGTGCCAAGATGCCCGAATATCTGCCGATCATTCGCCCCGCGCGGCTGTCCGCGACGATGCGGCCCGCCGCGGCTGCAAACCGGATTTTATTCACCGCGGCGGAAATGGCGGATTTCATCAAGGTTGGCGGCCTTGGCGATGTGGCGGCGGCACTGCCACGGGTATTGCGCCGCCACGCCGATGTACGGGTGCTGCTGCCGGGGCTGCCGGCGGTGCGCAAGGCGGCGTCGAACGCGGCATCCGGCCTGCAGATCGTCCGCCGGATGCCGGGCATGGCCGGGCTGCCGCCCTGGTCGCTCGGGCGGTTCGCAACGCCCGATGGCCTTGGCATCTATGTCGTTCTGTGTGACGAATTATATGACCGGCCGGGGACGCCCTATGGCCCGTCCGCCGGCAGTGATTTCCCCGACAATGCGCGGCGCTTTGCCCAGCTGTCGCGGGCTGTTGCCGAGCTGGCCGCTGGCGAAGCCGATCCCGACTGGACGCCCGATGTCGTGCATCTGAACGATTGGCACACGGCGCTGGCCAGCGGCTATCTGCGCTGGAAGGGCGTGGCAACGCCGTCAATCCTGACCATTCACAATCTGGCCTATCAGGGGCTGTTCGATCGTGCCTGTCTGGCCGAGCTCGGTATTCCGGCGGCGGCGTTTGCCATTGACGGGGTGGAATTCCATGGCCGGCTGTCCTTCCTGAAGGGCGGCATTTTCTATGCTTCGCAGGTCACCACCGTCAGCCAGACCTATGCCCGGGAAATCACCACCCCGGCCTATGGCTGCGGCCTCGATGGGTTGCTGGCCGAACGCTGGCGGCAGGGGCGGCTGACGGGCATCGTCAACGGCATCGACGACAGCTGGGCGCATCTGGTCGACGGCGCTCAGATCAGCGACCGCGTCGTGCAGCAGTGGAAACGCCAGAATGCAGCGGCGGTGCGGGCGATGTTCGAACTGCCGCAATCGCACGGACCGCTGTTTTCCGTCATTTCCCGGCTGGTGCAGCAAAAGGGTGTCGATCTGTCGCTGGCGGCGGCGGAACGCATCGTCGCGCTGGGCGGTCAGGTCGTCATCATGGGCCATGGTGAGCCAGCGCTGGAACGGCAGGTGGCCGGACTGGCGCAGCGCTATCCGCACGCCGTGGCGGCCCATATCGGCTTTGACGAAGCCGCCGGGCGGCGGTTGTTTGCAGCCAGCGATTTCCTGCTCATGCCGTCGCGCTTCGAACCCTGCGGCCTCAGCCAGATGTATGCCCAGCGCTCGGGCGCGCTGCCGATTGCCTCGCGCACCGGCGGGCTGGTCGACACCATCGAGGATGGTGTCTCCGGCTTTCTGTTCCGGCCGCTGACCCGGGCCGGGCTGCTGGGCGCGGTCATGCGGGCACTGGCGACATTTTATTCCCGGTCGACCTATCGCCATATGCGCGACCATGCCATGGCGCGTGATTTCGACTGGCGTGTGCCGGCGCATCGCTATGTCGATCTCTATGCGCGGGCGCTGGCGGGTCAGGGCGCCTGATGGCGCACCGGCGCAAGGGAAGCCCGGCCCCGGCGGAACCGCCGGCGCTGGCGGCAAGCGATCTGGCGCTGCTGGCGGAAGGCCGGCATCCGGATCCGTTTTCCATACTCGGCCGGCACAGCGCCGATGGCCTGACTTTCGTGCGTGTCTGGCGGCCGGATGCGGCGCATGTGGCGCTGCTGACGGCGGAGGGCGCGGCCAGCGCCATGGCCAGCGCCGGCAATGGCATTTTCACTGCCCCGGCGCCGGCGACCGGGCGCTATCGCCTGCGCGTCGGCTGGGCGGATGGCAGCAGCGCCGACATCGACGATCCCTATGCTTTCGGCCTGCTGCTGTCGGAACAGGATATCTATCTGTTTCAGGAAGGCCGGCATTTTGACCTTGCCACCCGCATGGGTGCCAATCCGCGCTGTATTGATGGCGTCGATGGCGTGCTGTTCGCAGTCTGGGCGCCCAATGCCCTGAGCGTTTCGGTGGTGGGCGATTTCAATGGCTGGGATGCCCGCCGCCACCCGATGCGGCGCCGGCTGCGCCCCGGAATCTGGGAATTATTCCTGCCCGGCGTGCAGGCGGGCGCGCTGTATAAATATGCCATTGTCGACCGCCATGGCCAGCGTCTGCCGTGGAAGGCCGATCCGCTGGGGCGGCTGCAGGAACGGCCGCCGGGCACGGCCTCGATGGTGGCAGCGCCTTTCGCCTATGCCTGGACGGACGGCGACTGGATGGCGGCGCGCGCGCATGCCGATCCGATGGCAGCACCCATGGCGGTCTATGAAGTGCATGTCGGTTCCTGGCTGCGCACGCAGGCGGGCGCGCTCGGCAGCTGGGACGAAGCTGTTGAGCGCCTCATCCCCTATCTGCGCTATCTGCGCTTCACCCATGTCGAGCTGTTGCCGATCATGGAGCATCCGTTCGGCGGCTCCTGGGGCTATCAGCCGCTGGGGATGTTCGCGCCAACCGCGCGACTGGGGCCGCCAGAGGCGCTGGCGCGCTTTATAGACGGTTGCCACCGCGCCGGAATCGGAGTCATTCTGGACTGGGTGCCGGGGCATTTCCCCAATGACGAACATGGTCTGGCGTGTTTTGATGGCACTCATCTCTATGAGCATGCCGACCCGCGGCAGGGCTTCCACCCGGACTGGAATACCCTCGTCTATAATCATGGCCGGCGCGAAGTGTGCGGCTTTCTGCTGGCCTCGGCGCTGTGGTGGCTGAAGACCTTTCATATCGATGGCCTGCGCGTCGATGCCGTGGCGTCGATGCTGTATCGCGATTACAGCCGCCCGCCCGGCGAATGGGTGCCCAATCATCTGGGCGGGCGGGAAAATTTCGAAGCGGTGTCCTTTCTGCAGGAACTGAACACGCTGGTCGGCGGCTATGGCGAGGGCGCCGTCACCATTGCCGAGGAATCGACCGCCTGGCCGGGGGTGACCACGCCCGTGCACCATGGCGGTCTTGGCTTTCATTTCAAATGGAACATGGGTTGGATGCACGATACTCTGCGCTATTTCGGCCGCGATCCCGTGCATCGCAGCCATCATGGCCATGACATCACTTTCGGGCTGCATTACGCTTTTTCGGAAAATTTCGTCCTGCCGGTGTCGCATGACGAAGTGGTGCATGGCAAAGGCTCATTATTGGGGCGGATGCCGGGCGATGACTGGCAGCGCTTTGCCAATCTGCGCCTGTTTCTGGCCTGGATGTGGACGCACCCGGGCAAGAAACTGTTGTTCATGGGCTGCGAATTCGGCCAGCAGGATGAATGGGACGCCGATGGCATTTTCCCCTGGCCCGCCGATGACGACGGTTATCGCCGTGGCGCCATGCACATGCTGCGCGATCTGAACGCACTGTATCGCAATATGCCGGCGCTGCACCGGCGTGACCATGAGGCGGCGGGATTCCGCTGGGCCGTTGCCGACGACAATGCCAATGCGGTGTTCGCGTTCTGGCGCCTCGCTGATCCGGGCACGCCACCAGTTCTGGTCATTGCCAATATGACGCCGGTGCCGCGCGCCGGTTACCGCATCGGCGTGCCGCACCCCGGCCTCTGGCGCGAATGCTTCAACAGCGACGCCGGTTGCTATGGCGGCTCTGGCGCCGGCAATGGCGGACAATTGGCCACGACGCCCTTGCCCTGGCAGGATGAGGCGCAGTCGCTCTCTCTCTTGCTGCCGCCGCTGGGGCTTTTGCTACTGGCGCCGGCCGATATGGCGCCGGCAGCAACCAATGGACCGCGACCATGAGTGATGCCCAATTGCGCGAGCTGGCCGAACGCGCCGGCGTACAGACCCGCTGGATCGATCAGGGCGGCACCGAGCAGGAAGTGCAGCCGCCGACATTGCGGGCCGTGCTGGCGGCGCTGGGGATTGCCGCCGACAGCGATCAGGACGTTTATAATTCGCTCTCGGCGCAGGCAGAAAGGCTCAATCTCGCAGCACTTTCGCGTTTCACCACCGCGCGCGTCGGGGAGCCAATCACCCTGCCGGTTCCGGGCGCGGCCGGCACACGTCTCGAACTGACTCTGGAAAATGGCGCCCGCCGCGTGGTTGCGGCGCTGGAAGGTTTCGAAGGCGCGCTGACGCTGCCGCCATTGCTGGAGCCGGGCTATCATCAGCTGCATCTGCCGGATGGCGATTTCACCATTGCCACCGCACCCGAGCGTTGTGTCGATTTCCGCGACTGCAATGGCGGCAAAGCCGGATTCGGGCTTGCGGCGCAGATTTATGCGTTACGGTCGCAGCGGGATGGCGGTATCGGCAATTTTGCCGGGGTGGCGGCGCTTGGCCGGGCGGCTGCGGCGCTGGGCGCCGACGCCCTCGCCATCAGCCCGGCGCATGCGCTTTATGGCGCGACAGCTTCGCACTACAGTCCCTATTCGCCGTCGACGCGGCTGTTCTACAACCCGCTGTATGCCAATCCCGAAGCGGTATTTCCAGCCGATCTGGTCGATGCCGCCATAGCGGACGCCGGTATCGGCGAACAGATGCAGCAATTGCAGGAGCCGCTGATCGACTGGGAACGCAGCACGCCATTGCGCCAGCGCCTGTTGCGGGTGCTGTTCCGGCATTTGTTGGAGGATGACGAACTGGCAGTGGCGCGCGGCGATTTCCTGCAGGCGCGCGACTCCGCGCCGGAATTGCTGCGCCAACATGCGCTGTTCGAAGTGCTGCACGCGCAGGAACTGCAGCGCGATGCCACGGCCTGGCACTGGCGCGACTGGCAGACTGGCCTGCGGTCGCCCGATACCGCCGAAGTGGCAGAGTTCGCGGTGCAACATGCGCAAGCCATCGACTATCAGATCTTTCTGCAATGGTTGACGGGGCGGTCTTATGGCGAAGCGCAGCGGCTGTGCCGTGACAGCGGCATGGGGGTCGGGCTGATTGCCGATCTCGCCATCGGCATGGATGGCGGCGGCAGCCACGCCTGGAGCCGGCAGAATGAAGTGCTGCACGGCCTGTCGATCGGCGCGCCGCCTGATTTCTATGCCCCGGACGGGCAGAACTGGGGGCTGACGACTTTCTCGCCGCATGGCCTGATGGCGTCGGGCTATGCGCCGTTCATCGAAACGCTGCGCGCCAGCCTGCGCTATGCCGGCGGCATCCGCATCGACCATGTGATGGGCCTCAGCCGCTTGTGGATGATTCCGCATGGTGCGGACGGCTGCGACGGTGCTTATGTGACCTATCCGGCGGAAACCCTGTTCCGGCTGGTGGCGCTCGAATCCTGGCGCCATGGCGCCATCGTGCTGGGCGAGGATCTCGGCACTTTGCCGGAAGGCTTTCAGCCCTATTTGCGCCGACAGGGCATCATGGGCCTGCAGGTGCTGCGCTTCGAAAAGGACGATCATCGCTATTTCCCGCCGGCGCGCTGGGATCCGGCCGCGGCGGCGCTGACCAGCACCCATGATCTGGTGCCGGTGGCCGGCTGGTGGGCCGGCACGGATATCGCCGACGATCATGACGCCGATGCCGACGCGCGCCACGCCAGCATGGAATTGCGTGACTGGGATCGCGGCATCCTCTGGGGTTCGCTCGAACGCGAAGGGCTGGTGTCCGGGCCGCGCCCGGCCGCCGCCGACACCGATCCCGTGGTCGATGCCACGATCGGCTATATTGCCCGCACCCCCTGCCGGCTGAAGCTGCTAAGCATTGAGGATGCGCTGGGGTTGCAGGTGCAGCCGAATGTGCCCGGCACCACCACGGAAAAGCCCAACTGGCGCCACCGCCTCGATGGCGATGCCGCGCAGCTGCTGGATGGCGAACAGCCGCGCCGGCGGCTGCGCATGCTGGGCGGTGCGGAGGATCAGCCATGAGCTTGCGGGCAGCGCTTTTCCATAGCCGGTCCTGCCCCGCCATTCAGCGGAAATTAGCATTGCCTGTGTTATCGCCTTGGAGAACCCGATCGGGAGGAGCCATATGATGCGCGAAAAAACCGCCACCGCCGATATTGCCGGGCTTGCGGTCGACACCATTCGCACTTTGGCAATGGATGCCGTGCAGCAGGCCAATTCCGGCCACCCTGGCACGCCGATGGCGCTGGCGCCAGTGATCTACACCCTGTGGCAGGAATTCCTGCAATTCGATCCACGCGATGCCGGCTGGCCCAACCGCGACCGATTTGTGCTGTCGGCCGGCCATGCCTCGATGCTGCTCTATGCTATGCTGCATCTGGCGCGCGTGCATGGCGGCGGCCGGCCGCCCGTCCGCCTGCAGGATATCCGCGATTTCCGCCAGCTCGGCAGCCCCTGCGCCGGCCATCCCGAATATGGTCACGCCGCTGGAATCGAAACCACCACCGGCCCGCTGGGGCAGGGCTGCGCCACCAGTGTGGGCATGGCGATCGCTGGCGCGGCACTGGCCAGCCGTTTCAACCGGCCGCAATTCCGGATATTCGATTATAACGTCTATGCGCTGTGCAGCGATGGCGACATGATGGAGGGAATCAGCAGCGAGGCGGCCTCGCTGGCGGGGCATCTGCGGCTGGGCAATCTCTGCTGGATCTATGACGACAATCACATTTCCATCGAGGGCAATACCAATCTCGCCTTCAGCGAGGATGTCGCCGCCCGCTTCCGCGCTTATGGCTGGCATGTCGCCCATGTCGCCGACGCCAACGACCGGGCGCAGCTTGCAGCGCAGTTGCAGCAATGCCGTGCGCGGGATGACGCGCCGACGCTCATTATCGTGCGCAGCCATATCGGCTATGGCGCGCCGCACAAACAGGACACGGCCGCTGCCCATGGCGAGCCTTTGGGTGAAGAGGAAGTGCGTCTGGCGAAACGCAATTATGGCTGGCCGGAAGATGCGCAATTTCTGGTGCCGGAAGGGGTCTATGCGCATTTTCAGGACGGCATCGGCCGGCGCGGGCACAATCTGCGCAGTGCCTGGCTGAAGCTGGTGGAGCAATACGCCGCCGCCTGGCCCGGGCCGGCGGCCGAACTGCGCCAGTTCCTGAGCGGCGATCCGCCCGAAGGCTGGGATCGGGATCTGCCGGTGTTTGATGCCGACGCCAGGGGGATTGCCAGCCGTGTTGCCTCCGGCCAGGTGCTGAACGCCATTGCCGCCCGTCACCCCTGGCTGATCGGCGGTGCGGCCGATCTCGCGCCATCGACCAAGACCGATCTGACCTTCGAAGATGCCGGACAATTCAGCCCCGCCGACCACGGCGGGCGCAATCTGCATTTCGGCATCCGCGAACATGCCATGCAGGCCGCCATCAATGGCATGGCGCTCAGTGGCTGGCGCGCCTATGCCTCGACCTTCCTGATCTTTTCCGATTATCTGCGCCCGGCATTGCGGCTGAGCGCGCTGATGCAGCTGCCGACCATCACCATCTTCACCCATGATTCCATTGGTCTGGGCGAAGACGGCCCGACCCATCAGCCGATCGGCGAACTGCTGTCACTGCGCGGCATTCCCGGTCTCATCACCCTGCGCCCGGCGGACGCCAATGAAGTGGTGGCGGCCTGGCGCGTCATCCTGCCATTGAAGGATCAGCCCGTCGCGCTGGTGCTCAGCCGGCAGGCGCTGCCGACTTTCGATCGCACGCTGGTGGCGAGCGCCGATGGCCTGGCGCGCGGTGCCTATGTGCTGGCCGATGGCGAAGGCGGCACCGCCGATGTCATCCTGATTGGCACGGGCAGCGAAGTGGCGCTCTGCCTGCAGGCGCGCAGGGTGCTCGCTGGCGACGGCATCCGGGCCCGCGTCGTCAGCATGCCCAGCTGGGAATTGTTCGAACAGCAGGACGATCGCTATCGGGATCGGGTGTTGCCGCCCGAAATCACCGCGCGGGTATCGGTCGAGGCGGCGTCCGTCATTGGCTGGGACCGCTATGTCGGTCGCGATGGCGACAGGATCGGCATGCACGGCTTTGGCGCATCGGCGCCGCTTGTCGATGTGATGGCAAAATTCGGCTTTACGGTGGAAAATGTCGTCACCAGGGCAAAAGCGCAATGGGCGCGGGTGAAGGAAGGGCACAGATGAGCCGGTTGAAGGAACTTGCAGGCTGGGGCCAGTCGGTCTGGCTCGACAATCTGACGCGCGGCTTCATTGCCGATGGCGGTCTGCAGGCGATGATCGAAAATGACGGCTTGCAGGGCGTCACCTCCAATCCGTCGATTTTCGAAAAGGCCATTGCCGAAGGCGATCAGTATCAGGCCGCGCTGAACCGCTATCTGGAGGATGGCGATCAGAGCGTAGCGCAGATCTATGAGCATCTGGCGCTGGCCGATATCCGCCGCGCGGCCGATGTGCTGCGCCCGGTGTATGACCGCACCCAGGGGCGCGACGGTTACATCAGCCTCGAATGCTCGCCCTATCTCGCCGATGACACTGGCGCCACCATGCAGGAGGCATTGCGGCTGTGGCAGGCGGTCGACCGGCCCAATCTGATGGTGAAGGTGCCGGCAACCCCCGCTGGCATTCCGGCCATTCGCGACCTGACTGCGGCCGGCCTCAACATCAATATCACCTTGCTGTTTTCCGTGCCCGTTTATGAACAGGTGGCGGACGCCTATCTGTCCGGGCTGGAAGCCCGGCTGGCAGCGGGCGAGGATATTTCCAATATCCAGAGCGTTGCCAGCTTTTTCATCAGCCGCATCGACAGCGCCGTCGACGCGCGTCTGGCGGAATTGGCCGATAGGGATGCGGCCGCGCGGCTGACAGGCAAAATCGGCATTGCCAATGCCAAAATCGCCTATGCGCGCTATCAGGCGCTGGTTTCCAGCCGGCGCTTCCGCCGGCTGGCGGATGCCGGCGCGCACAGCCAGCGCCTGCTCTGGGCGTCAACGGGGGTGAAAAATCCGGATTTTCGCGACACGCTCTATATCGACGCGCTGATTGGCCGCGACACCGTGTCGACCATTCCGCCCGCCACCATGCAGGCGTTCAACGCGCATGGCAAAATCACCCCGGACGCCGTCGAACAGGATGTCGATGGCGCCGAAATCCTGCTGCGCGATCTCGGGCGGGCGGGCATTTCGCTGCCGGACATTACCGCGGAACTGGTGCGCGACGGCGTGCGGAAATTTGCCGATTCCTTCGACAAGTTGTTTGCAGCACTGGCCAAAGCGCGCCGGCACAAGCTGGAGGGCGATGCGCGCCAGCAATTGCACGGCGGGTCTGAGGCACTGGAAAAGGCCATTGCCAGCGAACTGGACAATTGGCGCCAGACCGGGCGCCTGCGCCGGCTGTGGGATAAGGACAGCAGTTTGTGGAGCGGCGCCGACGAGGCCCGCTGGCTGGGCTGGCTGCGGGTGCCGCAAGAGGAACTGGCCGGCAGCAGCCAGCTGGCAGCGCTGGCCGATGATGTCCGGCAGGCGGGGTTTCGTGATGTGGTGTTGCTGGGCATGGGCGGATCGAGCCTTGGCGCCGAAGTGCTGGCGAGCAGCCTGCCGCGGCCGGGCGACGCGCCGCGCTTTCACATTCTGGACAGCACCGACCCGATGCAGATCGGCACGCTGGAACAGGCCATTGATCTCGCCAACACATTGTTCATCGTCTCGTCGAAATCGGGCAGCACGCTGGAAGTCCGCATTTTCTGCGAGCATTTTTTCAACCTTGTCCGCAAGGCTGTGGGCGAGGACGCCGCCGGGCGGCAGTTCATTGCTGTCACTGACCCCGGCTCGGCGCTGGAACGTCAGGCCCGGGCGCTGCGCTTCCGGCAGGTGTTCTACGGCGTGCCGGACATCGGCGGGCGCTATTCGGTGCTGTCGAATTTCGGGCTGGTGCTGGCGGCGGCGATCGGCATTGATACGCATGACCTGTTGCGCCGCACCCTGCCGATGCTGAAATCCTGCGCCGCGGATGTGCCGCCGGCGGAAAATCCCGCCGTGCAACTGGGCATTGCGATGGCGATTGCCGCCACGCAGGGGCGCGACAAGCTGACCGTGATTGCGTCACCAGCGATCGCCGGAATCGGCGCCTGGCTGGAACAATTGCTGGCGGAAAGCCTGGGCAAGGCCGGGCGCGGCATCATCCCGGTGGCGGATGAGCCGCTGGTTGAGGCCGGGCGTTATGGCGACGATCGCTTCTTCGTCTATCTCGAACTCCGGGGCGAAGCGGATGCGCAACAACGCCAGCTGGTGGACGAATTGCAGGCGCAAGGTCATCCGCTGGTGCGTATCCGCGTCGCCGGTCGCCGCGATCTCGGGCAGGAATTTTTCCGCTGGGAAATGGCGACCGCAGTGGCCGGCGCGGTGTTTGCAATCAACCCGTTCGATCAGCCGGATGTGGAAGCCAGCAAGGTGAAAACCCGCGAACTGACCACAGCCTATGCGCAAACCCGGCAGCTGCCCAAGGCGACGCCCTTGTGCAGCGAACAGGGCATGGCGCTTTATACGGATGCGGCGAACGCCGCCGCACTGGGCGCGCCGGCCACATTGATGGAGGCCCTGCGCGCCCATTTCGGCCGGCTGCAAACTGGCGATTATGTCGCCATTCTCGCTTATGTCGAACGCAATGCCGGCCATATGGCTTTACTGAACCGCATGCGCGAAGCCATTCTGCGCCACAGCGGCACTGCCACTTGCCTCGGCTTCGGGCCGCGTTTCCAGCATTCCAGCGGGCAACTCTATAAAGGCGGGCCCGATACCGGCCTGTTCCTGCAGATCACCAGCGACAGCGCGGCGGATATCGATGTGCCGGACCAGCCCTACAGCTTTCATATCGTCGAAATGGCGCAGGCGCAGGGTGAACTGGCGGTGCTGGCCGAACGCGGCCGGCGGGTGTTGCGCGTGCATCTGCAGGATGTGGAAACCGGCCTGCCGGCATTGCTGCAGGCGATCGAAGCAGCGCTTGGCAATTAGGGGAGGGACGGATGCAAATCGGAATCGTCGGACTGGGGCGGATGGGCAGCAATATTGCCCGGCGGCTGTTGCGCCATGGCCATGATTGCGTCGTGCATGACCGCGACGACAAGCCCGGCGCGGCCTTGGCCAGCGAAGGGGCAACCGCAGTTTCCGCGCTTGAGGATCTGGTGGCGGCACTGCAACAACCACGCGCGATCTGGGTGATGCTGCCCGCTGGCGACGCCACGGAAACGACGATTGCGCAACTGGGCCAGCTGCTGGCGGCGGGGGACGCCATCATCGATGGCGGCAACACCTTCTACAAGGATGATATCCGCCGCAGCCGGGAACTGGCGAAGCGCGGAATCGACTATATCGATTGCGGCACGTCTGGTGGCGTCTGGGGGCTGGAACGCGGCTATTGCCTGATGATCGGCGGCCCGCAGGCGGCGGTGCAGCGGCTCGATCCCGTCTTTGCAGCACTGGCGCCGGGGCGCGGCGACATCCCGCCGACGCCGGGGCGCGCCGGCGGCAAGGGCGATGCGCGCGCCGAACAGGGCTATATCCATGCCGGCCCGGCCGGTGCCGGCCATTTCGTCAAGATGGTGCACAATGGCATCGAATATGGCCTGATGCAGGCCTATGCCGAAGGCTTTGAGCTGTTGCACAGCCGCGCCAGCGCCGAGCTGCCGGAAGAAGAGCGGCTGGCACTCAACATCCCCGACATCGCCGAAGTCTGGCGCCGCGGCAGCGTCATTTCCTCCTGGCTGCTCGATCTGTCGGCGCAGGCGCTGGCCGGGGATCCGCAATTGCAGCAATTTTCCGGCTTCGTCGAAGATTCCGGCGAAGGCCGCTGGACCGTTGCCGCGGCGCTCGAACAGGCGGTGCCGGCGCCGGTGCTGACGGCGGCGCTCTATGCCCGCTTCCGCTCCCGCCAGAGCGAGAGATTCGGCGATAAATTGTTGTCGGCCATGCGCTTCCAGTTCGGCGGCCATATCGAAGCGCCAAAATAAGCCGGAAAGGAGATGCAAGGTGAGCGCAGGGCGCAGCAGCAAGCCAGAAGCGGCGCAAAATCCCGGCCCGCACCCGGATGGCAAGACTGTGCCCGATTCCTGCCAGATGGTGATCTTCGGCGCCGGCGGCGATCTCACCCGGCGGCTGGTGGTGCCGGCACT
>CAZIAA010000001.1:0-4213 GCA_964537365.1 uncultured Sandaracinobacter sp. | reverse complement strand
GTTCTGGCGCCGGGTCGTCATCGAAAAACCCTTCGGCCACAGCCTCGCATCGGCGCGGCAATTGAACCACGACATTCTGCGCACCCTGCGCGAACGCCAGATTTTCCGCATCGACCATTTTCTCGGCAAGGACACGGTGCAGAGCATCATGGCGCTGCGCTTTGCCAATGGCCTGTTCGAACCGATCTGGAACCGCGACCGCATCGACCATGTGCAGATCACGGCGGCCGAAACCATCGGCATCGGCACGCGCGGGCGGTTTTATGAAGCAACGGGGGCACTGCGCGACATGGTACCCAATCATTTGTTCACATTGCTGTCGATGGTGGCGATCGAACCACCGATCGGCTTTGATGCCGAGGAAATCCGCAACAAGCGCTATGAACTGTTCCGGGCGATGCCCTCGGTTCGCCCGGCGGATGTCGTGCGCGGCCAATATGGCAGCGGCGAAATTCTGGGCAAAGCCGTGCCGGGCTATCGCCAGGAAGTCGCCGTGGCGGCCGATTCCGACACCGAAAGCTATGTCGCCCTGCGCGTCGAAGTGGATAACTGGCGCTGGGCCGGCGTGCCCTTCTATTTGCGCACCGGCAAGCGGCTGGCGCGGCGTGTTACTGAAATCGCCATCTGCTTCAAACAGGCGCCCTTTGCGGCATTCGAGAACACATCGGTCTCGGCGCTGCGGGCGAACTGGCTGGTGCTGCGCATTGCCCCCGATGAAGGCATTTCGATGCAGTTCGAAGTCAAGCGCCCCGGCCCGCTGGTGGATCTGGCGGCAGTGCGGATGGAATTCCGCTATGACGACTGGTTCCCGAAAGACTCGAATGTCGGTTACGAAGCGCTGCTGCACGATGTCATGCTGGGCGACCAGACTCTGTTCATGCGCGCCGACATGGTAGAGGAATCCTGGCGGGTGGTGCAGCCGGCGCTGGATGCCGCCAGTGCCGGACAGGACGCCGTGCCGATCTATGCCGCCGGCAGCGCCGGCCCGGCCACGGCGGATGCGCTGCTGCAGGCCGGTGGCCGCGCCTGGCGGCCGCTGGCGGAAAGCGCGACGCATGACGGGCAGAGGTGACATGGCGACAGAAACAGCATCGGCCGTGCGGCAAGTGCGGGGCAACCCGCCCACCGGGCTTGCGGCAATCGTCGTCATGGGCGTTTCCGGCGCCGGCAAGACTAGCATCGGCGCGCCGCTGGCGGCCCACCTCGGCTGTGCCTTTCTGGAAGGCGATGATCTGCACCCGCCGGCCAATATCGCCAAAATGGCCCGCGGCGAAGCGCTGGACGATGGCGACCGCTGGCCCTGGCTGCACCAGCTGGCGGCGCGGATCGCGGGCTGGCGCCAGCGCGGTGAATGCGGCGTGCTGGCCTGTTCGGCACTGAAACGTACTTATCGCGCGCTGCTGTCCGGCGGCCGGGGCGATGTGCTGTTCGTCTATCTGCACGGCTCGGCGGAACTGTTGCAGCAGCGCCTGGCCCGGCGGCCGGGGCATTTCATGCCGGCATCGCTGCTGGACAGCCAGTTGCGGACGCTGGAGGTGCCGGCCGCCGGGGAATGTCTGATTGCAGTCGATGCCGCGCAACCGCCGGAAACCATCCTGCAGCATATCCTGAGACATCTGGCCGACTGGCAACAGCAGCAGGGCTGCGCGCCTGCGCCGGGCGCCGATCATGCGGCTGGGGCGCGGCCATGACAGGCGCGCGCGATCTGCGGATATGCGCGACGCCGGCAGACGTCGCTCGAAATGTGGCGCAGTGGCTGCTCGATCAGGCGCTGGCGACACCCGATCGCTTTGCCATCTGCCTGTCCGGCGGGCGCACGCCGGAAATGCTCTATCGCCTGCTGGCGGACGACCCCTGGCGCGCGCAATTGCCGTGGCCGCGCCTGCACTGGTTCTTTGGCGATGAGCGTTTCGTGCCGCCGGACGATGCCCGCAGCAATGCCGGCATGGTGCACCGGGCATTATTCAGCCGCGCGCCGGTGCCGGCGGAAAATATCCACGCCATGGCGACCCGCGGGCTGGCGCTGGACGAAGCAGCTTTGACCTATGCCCGCCGGCTGCGGGATTTTTATGGCGCCGACCGGTTGCAGCAGGATCGGCCGTTGTTCGATGTGAATTTCCTCGGGCTGGGGACGGATGGGCACACGGCTTCGCTGTTGCCGGGCGATGCCGCCGCGGCGGAACAGGCGCAATGGGTCTGCCCGGTGCCGGCCGGGGCCGGCCGGCCAGAGCCGCGCATCACCCTCACGCGGCCGGTTCTGGAAAGCAGCCGCCATACGGCGTTTCTGGTGACCGGGGCGAACAAGGCCCCGATGCTGCGGTGTCTGTTGCAGGGCGATTCACAAATCCCGGCGGCACAACTGCGCCCGCAGGGTGCCCGGATCATTTTTGCCGACGCAGCGGCTGCTGGCACGGACGAACCATGACCATTGGCACGCATGCCGCGCGCGGCGTTGTGCCTGGCGCGGTTTCGCTGCGGATGGCCGGAACATGGAGGCGAATATGGCTGATGCTGCATCCATTCCACCCGGCGCCCCGGGCAGTCCGGCGCGCTGGACCTCCAGCAGCAAGAGCGGCATCGGCTGCGCGATTTCCGGGCGCAGCCGGGTCTGGTTCAGCATTGCCTATGGCATTCTGAACGAAGTCTATTATCCGCGCATCGATCAGGCCTGCACCCGCGATCTGGGCCTGATCGTGACCGACGGGCGGGGCTTTTTCTCCGAAGAAAAGCGCCACAGCCGCAGTGAAATCCTGCCCGTCGCGGATGGTGTTCCGGCCTTTCGCATCGTCAACCGCTGCGCACAGGGGCGCTATGAAATCCGCAAGACCGTATTTGTCGATCCCAAACGCGATGTGCTGTTGCAGCACATCGGCTTCGAAGCGCTGGAGGGCGGGTTGGGCGATTATCGCCTCTATGTCCTGCTGGCGCCGCATCTGGTCAATCGCGGTGCCGAAAACACTGGCTGGGTGGGCGATTACAAGGGCGCGCCGATGCTGTTTGCAACAGGCGCCGGAACCGCGCTTGCGCTGGGCTGTTCGGCGCCTTTTGGCGCGCGTTCGGCTGGTTATGTCGGGGTGTCCGATGGCTGGCAGGATCTGTCGCGGCATTTTCGCCTGCAATGGCAATATCCGCGCGCGGAAAATGGTAATGTGGCGCTGGTCGGGGAAATCGCCATTGCCGAACATCCGGAATTCATTCTGGGGCTGGGCTTTGGCCGCAACCCCAGCGAAGCCGCGCTGAATGTGCGCGCCAGCCTCTATGACGATGCCGAAGCCGTGCTGGAATCCTATGTCGCCGGCTGGCGGCAATGGCAGGATGGCCTGAAGCCGCTCGATCGCGCGCCGGACCGGGCCGGCCGCAACAGTTACCGCATTAGCACGGCCGTTTTGCGCACGCATGAAGCGCGCGCCTTTGCCGGCGGCCATATCGCCAGCCTGTCCATTCCCTGGGGCTTTTCCAAAGGCGACGAGGATCTCGGTGGCTATCACCTGATCTGGCCGCGCGATCTGGTGGAAATCGCCGGCGGTCTGCTGGCGGCGGGCGCGACCCGGGAAGCCGTCAATGTGGTGCATTATCTGCATGCCATTCAGGAACAGGACGGCCATTGGCCGCAGAATTGCTGGATCGATGGCACGCCCTATTGGAACGGCCTGCAGATGGATGAAACCGCGCTGCCGATCCTGCTGGTTGATCTGCTGGCGCGCGCCGATGCGCTCAGCGCGTCCGAACTGGAGAAATTATGGCCGATGCTGCGCCGGGCGGCCGTCTATGTCGTCTGCAACGGGCCGGTCACCGGGCAGGACCGCTGGGAGGAAAATGGCGGTTATTCGCCCTTTACCCTCGCCACCGAAATCGCGGCATTGCTGGCGGCGGCGGATTTCGCCGACCGCGCGCAAGAGGACGACTGCGCTGCCTATCTGCGCGAAACCGCCGATATCTGGAATGACTGCATCGAGCAGTGGATCTTCGCCCGCGACACCGAACTGGCGCGGGCGCATGGCGTCGATGGCTATTATGTCCGGGTGTCGCCGCCGGATTGCGCCGATGCGGCATCCCCCGTCGATGGCTTCGTGCCGATCAAGAACCGGCCGCCCGCCGCAGATTGGCTGCGGGCGGCCGGCATCGTCAGCCCGGATGCCCTGGCGCTGGTTCGATTCGGCCTGCGCGCGCCGGATGATCCGCGCATCCGCGCAACCATCCGCGTCATCGATGC